>NZ_JACVUU010000026.1:0-108516 GCF_016516145.1 Klebsiella sp. S69
GCTGAATCCCGCTGACCCGGCGGGCTGTAAGCCGTTGTTCCGTGTCAGTGGAGGCGCATTATAGGGAGTTCTGAGACGTTGACAAGCCCTGTTTGCAAAAAATCTTTCAACCGTCTCTTTTTTGTGCAAAACGCTATGAAAGCGGTAGTTTTTCCAGCGATTCGAAGCCGTAACGCTGCAAAACGCTCAAAAGCTGTTCAGTTTCAGCCGTTAACGCCATACAGTACGCAATATTGGCATCACCCGATTTTGCATCAGGCGCTTCATGCTCTAATAGCCAGGCGGTTCGACGCGCAATCGCCGCCCCGGAGTCGATCATTCTTGTCCCTTCCGGCAGAACCTGCTGCAGCTCCTCTTGTAATAGAGGGAAATGCGTACAGCCCAACACAACCGTATCAGGCGGCTCCTGCATTCGCAGCCAGGGACGCAGAATACGTCGCAGCTCATCCAGCGGAACCGGCTCGCCGTGCAGCTTGGCTTCTGCCAGCTCAACCAGCTCTGCCGATCCCAGCATTTCGATTTTGCATTCATTCGCAAAACGAGCAATCAGTTCGCGCGTATAAGGACGTTTTACCGTCCCGCGCGTCGCCAGCAGACCAACAACGCCATTCGCCGTTAATCTTGCCGCGGGTTTTATCGCAGGAACCACGCCGACAACCGGAAACGCAAATTTGTCGCGCAAGGCGGGGAGGGAAACGGTACTTGCGGTATTACAGGCAATGACGGCCAGCGCCAGGGGGTAACGCTGCTGAACCGCAGTGACAATCTCCAGAACGCGTTCAACAATAAACTCTTCGCTTTTCTCGCCGTAGGGGAAAGCAACGTTGTCGAAAGCGTAGATATAATGCAGATTCGGCAAAAGCTGCCGAATCTCATTGTAAACCGACAGCCCACCGACGCCGGAATCAAACACCAGCACGGTGGGACGTGGATCAGAAGGTGTAGCTGCCAGACAAGGTGTATTCCCGTCCTGCAGTTTGGTAGCCATAAACTGTCTCGTAATCTTTATCGAACAGGTTAGCTATTTTACCACGAACTGTCAGGTGTGAGGTGATTGGATATGACAATCCGATATCCCACAGGCTCACGCCGCCAAGTTTTACATCACGGTTGTTGTCGTAATCATTATCGTAGCGCTGTCCGATATACTGATACATCACGTTCCAGCCGAGATCGAAGACCTGTCCCGTCAGTTCGTATTTCACCTGCTGCTTAGCACGGCGATACAGAACTTTATCCGTTTGGTCATCACGTGGGTCAACATACTGAAGCGTCAGATGATGGTCCACCGGGCCGGTACTGAGGTTGCCGGTCCACTCCAGCCCTTTAATGATGGCAGACTTGACGTTGATATACTGATTATTGCTGTAGTCGATGAGGTTTTGAATTTCATAATGGTACGCCGACAGACGCCAGTCTAGCGGCCCCGTCAAACCCTCAATACCCGCTTCCCATTGTTTAGACTCTTCCGGTTTCAGATCCGGGTTAGCAGCAATACCTGGCCCGTAAGAGGAGGCAAAACGCGTCGCGCCATATTGCTGGCCGAGCGATGGCGCAAGGAATCCGGTGCCGTAGGAAAGCGTTGCCCGATAGCCTTCAACAAACTCCCAGCCCGCCGCCGTCTGCCAGGTACCGTGCCAGCCGAACTGCTCATCGTGATCTTCACGGCCAGATGCTTCCAGGGTCACGCTATCGAGCTGCTGCTGTCCAGTCAGATAAAGCCCGGTGGTGTCACGCTTGTAGGAATCCGACAACGTGGTACTGCTTGAGGTCAGCTTTTCCTGTTTCCAGTCAACACCGCCGCTTACCGCGCCATGCCCCACCTCAACGTTGTTACCCCATTGAATGTAACGCTGTTCCATATTATCCAGCGTCGCATCACCGGCATAGCGTCCCAGGTCATTGCTGTAGTTGTAGCTTTTAAGATGCTGATAGTTTGCGATCAGTTGAGAAGAGTAAATACCCGAGTTAAAGCGCAGCCCGATATCCCACGATTGATTGTAGTTCTGGGCTTCGTCGTTACCGCCGGCATAACCATACCCGCCCTGATCGTAATCGCTGTTCGCAGTGTAGCCATAGCCACGGAAGAAACCCGAGAAGTTATCATCAAACTTGTGCTGCACACCGCCCCAGAACAGCTTATTGCGGTAGCCATCGCGATCGCTGTCGCCGCTATAGGTGGAATCAGGCTGGATGTTAAAGCCTTTGGTAGTCTGGTAAGCGCCCGCTGCGGTCACTACCGTGTCGCCAAAGCGTTTGTTTATCGTGCCGTCATACGTCTGATAGCCATTGCTACCCATGCCCGCATTGATCTGTGAACGATCCTGGTCGGTCATCGTGATAATGTTAACCACGCCGCCAATCGCACCTGAACCATACACTGCGGAGCGCGGCCCACGAATATATTCCACGCGTTGCACCAGCGACACCGGGATCTGCCCCAAATCGATACCGTTGGAGATCCCCGCACGCGCCATCGGCACACCATCAATCAGCACCAGAACATGACGGCCTTCTGTCCCACGCACATAAAGTGAAGAGCTGTTACCCATCCCGCCATTTTGCGCGATATCCACGCCCGGCAAACGACGCATAACATCATTGAGATCTTTTGACTGCCAGCGCTGAATATCCTCATGCGTGACGACGTCGGTAGGAGCCAGTACGGTATTGACCGGTTGTTGAAAACGATTTGCTGTCACCACTAACGTATCTGAATTGCTGTCCTGCGCCCAGCCGGAAAAAGCCGTGACGGAGAGCGCCGTCATCAGCGAAGCTTTTTTAATCATTTTAAAAGCATCCGTAATATGCAAAGGATGCCGCCGGCTCTATCAATAGCACGCGATGATAGAAACCAAATGCGACGTATTCCGGCAGGTCTTCGGGCTTGGGGTGTTTAATGGATGAGGACTTCCCGCTAAATAACCGCAGTGTCTGCACTATGCGCTCATCCCACTTTTCCTTACCGCTGCGCGTCAGCTCCAGATTTGCACTGGATTCCCTATTAACTCATAGGACCGGTAACACGATGCTATAATTAGAAACATATAGATGTCCAGACTTCTACGGTGATATTTCCTGATATCATCAGGGCTGGACATCCCCAGCGCTTTCCCTACAATCCCCGCGTACTTATTTTATTCAGGATACATCATGACCCCCGAACACCTTCCTACCGAACAATATGAAGCGCAGCTGGCAGAGAAAGTCGTCCGTTTGCAGAAAATGATGGCGCCTTTCAGCGCCCCGGTTCCGGAAGTGTTTCGTTCGCCGGTCAGCCACTATCGCATGCGCGCAGAGTTCCGCCTGTGGCACGATGGCGATGACCTGTACCACATTATGTTTGATCAGCAGACCAAATCCCGTATTCGCGTCGATACCTTCCCGGCCGCCAGTGAACTCATTAATCAATTGATGACTGCCGTGATTGCCGGCGTACGCGATAACCCGGTACTGCGCCATAAACTGTTTCAGGTGGATTATCTGACCACCCTAAGCAACCAGGCGGTGATATCGCTGCTGTATCATAAAAAGCTCGACGACGAGTGGCGCCAGCAGGCGGAGCGTTTGCGCGATGCGCTGCGGGCGCAAAACCTGAATGTGCATCTGATTGGCCGCGCAACGAAGACGAAAATCGAGCTGGATCAGGATCATATTGATGAACGCTTACCGGTTGGCGGGCGTGAAATGGTCTATCGCCAGGTAGAGAATAGCTTCACCCAGCCGAACGCAGCGATGAACATCCAGATGCTGGAGTGGGCTATTGATACCACGAAAGGCGCAACCGGCGACCTGCTTGAGCTGTATTGCGGCAACGGCAACTTTTCGCTGGCGCTGGCGCGTAATTTCGATCGCGTGCTGGCAACAGAGATTGCTAAACCATCCGTCGCAGCAGCGCAATACAACATTGCCGCGAACCACATTGATAATGTGCAGATTATCCGCATGTCGGCGGAAGAGTTTACTCAAGCGATGAATGGCGTGCGGGAGTTTAATCGCCTGCAGGGCATCGATCTGAAGAGCTATCAGTGCGAGACGATTTTCGTCGATCCGCCGCGCAGCGGGCTGGATAGCGAAACGGAGAAAATGGTGCAGGCGTATCCGCGTATTCTGTATATCTCCTGCAATCCGGAGACCCTATGCCAGAACCTGGAAACGCTCAGTGATACCCACGAGGTCACGCGCCTGGCGCTGTTCGACCAGTTCCCGTATACCCACCATATGGAATGCGGCGTACTGTTAACGAAGAAGTAAAGCTGCGGCAGGAAACCCGGCAACAGCGCTGTTGCCGGGCGATAGTTTATTCAGCGATCGCGCTCTTGCGGTTGCGCACTTTGTAGCCAATCCAGAACACCATAATCACCGACAGAACCGCCGGGAAGAAGTTAGAGCCGATGTCCGGATATTCCGCGCGCACAACGGTGCTATAAACCAGCACGCCGAGAATAAAACAGGCGGCGGCAAGCCCCGGCAGACCCACGGGCATACTACGATTTTGATAGCGCTGATGCAGACAGTAAACCGTCAGCACCAGCGACAAAACAGGGAAAATGGAAAAAGGGACAATTGAACTGAATAGCGCAGCGAAGGTTCCATTAATGGATAAACCTGCGATCAGCGCCAGCAGCAGCGTGCCTCTATCTTGTACTGAGTGTTTCATTGCTCGTCCTTCACGTTATTCGGAATGATTTGAAATTTTTTCTTGTTCACGGCGATACCAATAATACGCGCCTTTCGAGATCATTCTGAGCTGCAGCACCAGGCGCTCTTCCAGCTGCCGACGCTGCTCCGGACCTACATCCAGGGCCTCGGCGCCGGCGCTAAATACGATGGTGACCATAGCTTCAGCCTGCGCTTCGGTAAAGGCGCGCGGCATATGGTTTTCGATTTCTAAATAGTCGGCAAGTTCCGCGATGAAATGCTGAATTTCACGCGCCACGGCGGCACGAAACGCCGCGGATGTACCGGAGCGTTCACGCAGCAGCAGACGGAAGGCATTCGGGTTGTTACCGATGAATTCCATAAAGGTGGAAACAGAGGTACGAATGACGCTACCCCCTTTGGCGATACGCTGCCGCGCCTGACGCATCAGCTGACGCAGCATCAGCCCGCTTTCATCCACCATGGTCAAACCCAGCTCATCGACATCGCGGAAATGGCGATAGAAGGACGTTGGGGCGATCCCGGCTTCCCGCGCCACTTCGCGCAGGCTCAAGCTGGCAAAACTTCGTTCAGCACTTAGCTGGCTAAATGCTGCTTCCACCAGCGAACGCCGGGTTTTTTCTTTTTGTTGCGCTCTTACGCCCATCACGTTGTCTGAATCCTTCCATAAGCCCTTCCGGCACTATACCAGAGATTAGAACTAATCGGTTTACACTGGATTGTGAATGATTGTTTACGAGCTGTTTCTGCTTTTATGCCGCAAAAAAGCACAACGATAATTGGGTTAAAGCGCGGCGAATGTTATCATCGTGTTTATTTTATGTATAAAACAGGTGAGTAATGCCATGTCACACTCTTGGGATTATGATGCAATTGTGATTGGTTCCGGTCCGGGCGGAGAAGGTGCCGCCATGGGGCTGGTGAAACAGGGAGCACGCGTTGCCGTCATCGAGCGCTACCATAACGTCGGCGGCGGTTGTACCCACTGGGGTACCATCCCGTCAAAAGCCCTCCGCCATGCCGTCAGCCGTATTATCGAGTTTAACCAAAACCCCCTCTACAGCGACCATTCCCGTCTTCTTCGTTCTTCCTTCGCCGACATCCTGAACCATGCCGACAGCGTCATTAACCAGCAAACCCATATGCGTCAGGGTTTCTATGAGCGCAACCACTGTGAAATCCTGCAGGGCAACGCCCATTTTGTCGATGAACACACTATCGCGCTGGAATGCCACGACGGTACCGTGGAGACGGTGACGGCGGAAAAGTTCGTCATTGCCTGCGGTTCACGCCCCTATCACCCGGCAGACGTCGACTTTCATCATCCGCGCATTTATGACAGCGACTCGATCCTCAGCCTGCATCACGAACCGCGCCATGTGATCATTTATGGCGCCGGGGTGATCGGCTGCGAATATGCGTCGATCTTCCGCGGGATGGAGGTCAAAGTGGATCTGATCAACACCCGCGATCGTCTGCTGGCGTTTCTCGATCAGGAGATGTCTGATTCGCTCTCCTATCACTTCTGGAACAGCGGCGTGGTGATTCGTCACAACGAAGAGTACGAAAAGATTGAAGGCGTTGATGACGGCGTCATCATGCATCTGAAATCCGGCAAAAAGCTCAAGGCGGACTGCCTGCTCTACGCCAACGGCCGTACCGGGAATACCGACTCTCTGGCGCTGGAAAATATCGGTCTGCAGACCGATAGCCGCGGTCAGCTAAAGGTCAACAGCATGTACCAGACCGCCCTGCCGCACATCTATGCTGTCGGCGATGTGATTGGCTATCCGAGCCTGGCCTCCGCCGCGTACGATCAGGGGCGCATTGCGGCCCAGGCGCTGGTGAAAGGCGAAGCATCTGCGCATCTGATTGAGGATATCCCTACCGGGATTTACACCATTCCGGAAATCAGCTCGGTCGGCAAAACCGAGCAGCAGCTGACGGCAATGAAGGTGCCTTATGAGGTCGGGCGCGCGCAGTTCAAGCACCTGGCGCGAGCGCAGATTGTCGGTATGAGCGTCGGTACGTTGAAGATCCTGTTTCATCGCGAAACGAAAGAGATCCTCGGCATTCATTGTTTCGGTGAGCGCGCGGCCGAAATTATTCACATCGGCCAGGCGATAATGGAGCAGAAAGGCGGCGGTAACACCATTGAGTACTTCGTTAACACCACCTTTAACTACCCGACAATGGCGGAAGCCTATCGGGTAGCCGCGTTGAATGGCTTAAACCGCCTGTTTTAACGCCGCGTCGAAATGGCCATCCATTTTACTGCGGATGGCCTCCGCCAGATGTTCATAACGGCTACGCAGCGGAGAACCCGGGCGATAAACCAGCCCAACGGTACGTCTCGGTTCCGGCTTAATGCAAGGCACATAGACCACACCATCGCGCTTTCTCTCCTGCGGCACGGCTAAGGCGGGCAAGAGGGTGATGCCGCTACCGGCAGCCACCATGTTACGCAGCGTTTCGAGACTGGTCGCGCGGAAGTGGGTGTCTTCATCGGCGCCGGCTTCAAAGCAAAAGCCCATCGCTTGATCGCGCAGGCAGTGGCCATCTTCCAGCATCAGCAGTTTTTCACCGGCCAGATCCGACATCGGCACGCACTCGCGGTTTGCCCACGGATGATCTTCATAGATAGCCAGCATCATTGGCTCATCAAACAGCGGCACCTCAATAAAAGCTTCGCTCTCTTTGACCAGCGCCAGAATTGCGCAGTCGAGCTTACCGCTATCAAGCTGGGCCAGCAGCTGATGGGTTTGCGCTTCATGCAGATACATTTCCAGCTTCGGAAAGGTCTGGTGCAGCATGGGGATAATCAGCGGCAGCAGATAAGGGCCAATGGTCGGGATCAGTCCGATATGCAATGGCCCGGACATGGTCTCTCCCTGCTGGCTCGCCATTTCTTTAAGCACTTTGACTTCGCGTAGCACGGTACGCGCTTGATCCACCAGCAGCAGCCCTGCTTGGGTGAACAGAACCTTACGGCTGGTGCGCTCCAGCAACATCACGCCGAGTTCATCCTCCAGCTTACGGATCTGCCCGCTAAGCGTAGGTTGACTGACGTGGCAAGAATCCGCCGCACGGCGGAAGTGGCGGTGTTCAGCTAGCGCTACCAGATATTCAAGATCGCGAATATTCATTATTCATCCTCCATCGCCACGATAGTCCATGGCGATAGATAGAATAGCAACGAACGATTATCCCTATCAAGGTTTCTGTTCAATAATAAACCCATAAATGAGGAAAACTGCAGAAAATCATTGAGCTTCCTCATCAGTTCTCTACCCGGATAACTAAAGCCAACGTGAACTTTTGCGGACCTTGTGTCCGCTTTTTTTTTGCATAAAAAAGCCCGGAGTTACCCGAGCTTCCTTTATTTAATGCCTTTCAGGCAGCGAACAGATAGCTCAAACCAGGCGCGATTTAGCGTCGGCAATCGCCTGAGCAACCTGCTGCGGAGAAACGCCGCCTTTAGCCGCTCGCTTATCCAGACACGACTGCAGCGAAAGAATCGGATAGACGTCATCAGCAATAACGCCGCTAAATTTTTGTAAATCGGCCAGAGGGAGATCTTCCAGCGGTTTGCCCTGGGCAATGGCTTCTACTACCGCTTCACCCACAATATGGTGCGCCTCACGGAACGGTACACCTTTAGCTACCAGATAGTCCGCCAGCTCGGTGGCATTCGCGTATCCCTGCTGCGCGGCTTCTTCACAGCGCGGGCGTTTCACCTGAATACCGTCAAGCACCAGCGCCGCCATATGCAGGCAGTCGAGCCAGGTATCAAGCGCGTCAAACAGGCCTTCTTTATCTTCCTGCATATCTTTGTTGTAGGCCAGCGGCAGCCCTTTAAGGGTCATCATCATGCCGGTCAGGGCACCCTGCACGCGGCCGCATTTACCGCGGATCAGCTCCAGCGCATCCGGGTTTTTCTTCTGCGGCATCAGGGATGAACCCGACGTCACGCGGTCAGAAAGCTCCACAAAGCCCGCTTCGCCGGTATTAAAGAAGATCAGATCTTCGGCAAAACGCGACAGGTGGACCATGCCGATTGAGGCATCGGACAGCAGTTCCAGGACGTGATCGCGATCGGACACGCTGTCCAGGCTATTGCGGGTCGCCGTTGCGAAACCCAGCCAGCCGGCAAGCTGTTCGCGATCGATTTCATAGGCGGTCCCCGCCAGCGCGCCGCAGCCCAGAGGGCTGACGTCCAGACGCTTCAGCGCATCCTGCAGGCGGCTTTCATCACGCGCCAGCATTTCGACATAGGCCAGACACCAGTGAGCGAACGTCACCGGCTGCGCGCGCTGCAGGTGAGTATAGCCCGGCATGACCGCGTCCTGATTAGCCTCCGCCGTCTCAACCAGCGCGCTTTGCAGCTGACGATTCGCCGACAGCAGCTCCACCACGGTATCTTTGCACCACAGCTTCAGGTCCGTTGCGACCTGGTCATTACGGCTGCGCCCGGTGTGCAGCTTTTTGCCCAGTTGGCCAACCTTGTCGATCAGTTTACCTTCTACCCAGCTATGAATATCTTCCGCATCGCTTTCGAGGATCTGCTGCGGATTAGCCCGTACTTCTTCCAGCAGAATGTTCAGCGCCTCTTCCAACTTCTGCTGTTCATCAGCGGTCAGTACGCCCACCGTCACCAGCGCTTTGGACCAGGCAACAGAGCCAACGATATCCTGCTCCGCCAGGCGATAGTCAAAGCGCAAAGAGTCGTTGAACTGTTTGAACCGCTGATCCGCTGCCTGAGTAAAACGCCCACCCCAAAGTGCCATAACATGCTTCCTTAATATCTTTGAATTTTATTGCCCGGCGGCGCTGCGCTTACCGGGCCGACAAAATGATAAATTGATTATGCCAGAATACGCGTGCCGATCGGCGTACCGTTAAACAGTGCAGGGAGCTGCTCTGCGTGCCGCCAGGAGGCGATATCGACCGGGCGGCCTAATGTCCGCGCCGCGTCCAGAGCCGCATTCACTTTGACGATCATTCCGTCGGTGATAATGCCCTGCTCGATCAGTTGTTCAGCTTTCCCGGCGGTCATTTCAGCAATACGCTGACCTTTGCCATCGAGAATGCCGCTCACGTCTGACAGCAGAATCAGGTCTGCGCCAAGCGTTGCCGCCAGCGCGGTCGCCGCCTGGTCGGCGTTGACGTTCATTAACTTACCGTCATCGGTAACGCCGATGGAGCTGACAACCGGCAGATAACCGCCCGCCAGCAGCGTGTTAATCAGCGCCGGAGACCCCGGCTGAGCAAATCCGACATGGCCAAGCTCTTCATCAAGCTGCGTCACTTTGACGCTATCGCCATCGCCGAGGAATAGCCCAACGGAAGCCAGGCCGTGTTTCTTCGCCCACGCCAGCAGCGTTTTATTGGCGGTTCCCGCCAGCGCGCCGGTAATAATGTCGATCTGATCCGCCGGGGTAACCCGCAGACCATTTTTCTTGTTCACCGGCAGATTGAGCTGCTTCATCAGTTCATCCACCACGCAGCCGCCGCCGTGCACAATAATTAGCGGGCGCTGGTGTGATTCACGGTAGTTCACCAGGGCAGTAAACAGGCGCTCCAGCGCTTCTTCGCTGTCCAGCAGGACGCCGCCGAGTTTGATAATTAAAGGATTCATCATCACACCTTAAATAAGAGACTGCGTCTCAGCGAAGCCGAAACGAATATTAGCGCACTGTACGGCCTGCGCGGCCGCACCTTTCAGCAGGTTATCTTCCGCCGCCACCACGATGATATGTTCATCCTGGACTGCAAAACCGATATCACAGAATGGCAGACCCACGACATTTTTCAATGCAGGGACCCCGCGATCGTATAAACGTACCAACGGTTTATCCGCATAGGCCTGCTGGAACACCGCCGCGACCTGTTCTTTACTGACGCCGGGCTTCAGACGGCAGGTAATGGTTTCCAGAATCCCACGCTTAAAATTGCCCAGATGCGGGGTAAAAATAACGTCCGCGCCCAGGTGGGTGGAGATTTCCGGGTGATGGCGGTGATTGAAAACGCCGTAGGGTTGCAGGCTGACTTCGCAGAAGCTGTTACCGAGAGAGGCTTTACGCCCGGCGCCGCTGACCCCGCTGGTCGCGTTGATCACCGGCCACTGGTTAAGATCCAGCAGTCCCGCATCGATCAGCGGTTTTAACGATAGCTGAGCCGCCGTCGGGTAGCAGCCGGGTACGGCAATCAGATTTGCCTCTTTTAGCTTTTCGACGCTCCACTCGGCCAGGCCGTAAACCGCCTGTTCAAGCAGTTCAGGGTGCTGATGAGTGAAACCATAATATTTTTCATAGAAGGCGCCGTCATTCACGCGGAACGCCCCGGAGAGATCGAACACCACGCAGCCCGCCGCGAGAAACTGCGGCGCCAGATCGTGGCTCACTTCATGGGCGGTAGCCAGAAAAACGACATCGACTCCGGCGCTAAACTCGCTGATATCAGACATCGGCTGCAGCGGCAGATCGACAATGCCTTTCAGTTGCGGATGCAAATCGGAAACTAATTTTCCCGCATCATTGCTTTGCGCGGAGACCGTCAAAGCGGTTATGGTCATATGAGGATGGCGATTTACATAGGCCACTAGCTCTGCGCCGGCATAACCGCTGGCGCCCACAATCAGCGTGTTCAACATTGGGGCTCTTCACCTTCTTGCTTACGTATATTTGCCCTGGAAGACCGTTGCCTTCCCCACCCTGTTGAGCCGTAAGCGCATCATCCTTACGTTCGATGGGTTTCCTTACGCTCAACGATAATGTATTTTTATTCACAAATAATGCATGAATATTGATACTATCACGACCCGAGGTGTGTCAACAATGAAAAACAATTTACCGCCCTTTATCGAGATTTACCGCGCGCTGATCGCCACACCTTCCATCAGCGCAACCGAAGAGGCGCTGGATCAAAGCAATGAGTCTTTAATCAATTTACTGGCGGGCTGGTTCCGTGATATCGGCTTTAATGTTGAAGTTCAGCCGGTGCCGGATACGCGTAATAAATTCAACCTGCTGGCGAGTACCGGCCACGGCGCAGGCGGCCTGCTGCTTGCCGGGCACACCGATACCGTCCCGTTTGATGATGGCCGCTGGACTCGCGATCCTTTTACCCTGACCGAGCACGACAATAAGCTATACGGCCTGGGCACTGCGGATATGAAAGGCTTCTTCGCCTTTATTCTCGATGCCCTGCGCGACGTCGATGTGGCTAAACTGAAAAAGCCGCTCTATATTCTGGCAACGGCCGATGAAGAGACCAGCATGGCCGGCGCGCGCTATTTCGCCGAAACGACCCAACTGCGGCCGGACTGCGCCATTATCGGCGAACCGACTTCGCTGCAGCCGGTACGCGCGCACAAAGGCCATATCTCTACTGCCGTTCGCGTTCAGGGGCAGTCTGGCCACTCCAGCGACCCGGCACGCGGCGTCAACGCCATTGAGCTAATGCACGATGCCATCGGCCGCATCATGCAGCTGCGCGATGACCTGAAAGAGCGTTATCACTACGCCGCATTTACCGTCCCGTATCCCACACTTAACCTTGGGGCCATTCACGGCGGCGATGCCTCCAACCGCATTTGCGCCTGTTGCGAACTGCATATGGATATTCGCCCGCTGCCCGGAATGACCCTCAACGATCTTAACGGGCTGCTGAACGAGGCGCTGGCACCGGTGAGTGAGCGTTGGCCTGGTCGCCTGACCGTTGCTGAACTGCATCCGCCGATCCCTGGCTACGAATGCCCACCGGACCATAAGCTGGTTGAGGTAATCGAAAAACTGCTCGGCGCGCAGACCGACGTGGTCAACTACTGCACCGAAGCGCCGTTTATTCAGACCCTCTGTCCGACGCTGGTATTAGGCCCGGGCTCGATTAACCAGGCCCACCAGCCGGATGAGTATCTGGAAACGCGCTTTATTAAGCCAACCCGCGAGCTCATTACCCAGGTGGTCCACCATTTCTGCTGGCATTAAAACGCGCGCCCTCTGGTGATTTTTTTCCGCACGAGAGGGTGACAATTATCACGTTTTCATAAGCAACACTTATCAAGCGACCTCTGAGTTAAATTTCGCAAATTGCCGCTATTTATTCGTTTGCTGAAGCGATTTCGCAACAATTGACGCGGGGGGTTTTACGTGGCTTTATAAAAGACGGTTGCTTATCCACTGCTCAAATTTTCGAGCGCCGGATATAACAAAATAAAATGAGATGGGGTGTCTGGGGTAACATGAACGAACAATATTCCGCTTTGCGTAGTAATGTCAGTATGCTCGGTAAGGTGCTGGGCGACACCATCAAGGATGCGCTAGGAGAAAACATTCTTGATCGTGTCGAAACTATCCGTAAGTTGTCCAAATCTTCTCGCGCTGGCAATGAAGCCAACCGCCAGGAGCTGCTCACCACGCTGCAAAACTTGTCCAACGACGAGCTGCTGCCAGTGGCGCGCGCCTTTAGCCAGTTTCTGAACCTGGCCAATACCGCTGAGCAATACCACAGCATTTCGCCAAAAGGCGAAGCGGCCAGTAATCCTGAAGTGATTGCCCGCACCCTGAGAAAGCTCAAAGAGCAACCGAATCTCAACGAAACGATTATTAAACAAGCCGTTGAATCCCTGTCGCTGGAACTGGTGCTGACCGCGCACCCGACAGAAATCACGCGTCGTACGCTGATCCACAAGATGGGCGAGATCAACAACTGCCTGAAGCTGCTCGATAATAACGATATTGCTGACTATGAGCGCCACCAGGTCATGCGCCGTCTTCGCCAGCTGATTGCCCAGTCCTGGCATACCGATGAAATCCGTAAGCATCGCCCTACCCCGGTGGATGAAGCCAAATGGGGCTTCGCGGTTGTCGAAAATAGCCTGTGGGAAGGCGTACCAAACTACCTGCGTGAGCTGAATGAGCAGCTGGAAGATAACCTGAACTATCGGCTGCCGGTGGATTTTGTCCCGGTCCGCTTTACCTCGTGGATGGGCGGTGACCGCGACGGCAACCCGAACGTAACCGCCGACATTACCCGCCACGTCCTGCTGCTCAGCCGCTGGAAAGCCACCGATCTGTTCCTGAAAGACGTGCAGCTGCTGATTTCCGAGCTGTCAATGGTCGAGTGTACCGACGAGCTTCGTGAACTGGCAGGCGCGGAAGGCGCGCAGGAACCCTATCGTTACCTGATGAAAAAACTGCGCACGCAGCTGATGGAGACGCAGGCCTGGCTGGAAGCGCGCCTGAAGGGGCAGAAGCTGCCGAAACCGGCGGGCCTTATCACGCAAAACGAGCAGCTATGGGAACCGCTCTACGCCTGTTACCAGTCGCTCCAGGCCTGCGGTATGGGAATTATCGCCAACGGCGAGCTGCTCGATACCCTGCGCCGCGTAAAAGCCTTTGGCGTACCGCTGGTGCGTATCGATATCCGTCAGGAAAGCACCCGTCACACCGAAGCGCTGGGCGAGATGACCCGCTACCTCGGCATCGGCGACTATGAAAGCTGGTCAGAAGCTGACAAACAGGCCTTCCTGATCCGCGAACTGAATTCCAAACGTCCTCTGCTGCCGCGTCAGTGGGAGCCGAGCGAAGAAACCCGCGAAGTGCTTGAGACCTGCAAAGTCATCTCCGAAGCGCCGCGCGGCTCTATTGCAGCCTATGTGATTTCGATGGCCAAAACGCCGTCAGACGTCCTGGCAGTACATCTGCTGCTGAAAGAAGCCGGTATCGGCTTTGCGCTGCCGGTCGCTCCGCTGTTCGAAACCCTGGACGACCTGAATAACGCCGACGACGTTATGACCCAACTGCTGAATATCGACTGGTATCGCGGCTTTATCCAGGGCAAGCAGATGGTCATGATCGGCTATTCCGACTCGGCGAAAGATGCGGGCGTAATGGCCGCCTCCTGGGCGCAGTACCAGGCGCAGGACGCGTTAATTAAAACCTGTGAAAAGGCCGGCATTGAGCTGACGCTGTTCCACGGCCGCGGTGGTTCTATCGGTCGCGGCGGCGCGCCGGCGCACGCGGCCCTGCTCTCTCAGCCTCCGGGAAGCCTGAAAGGCGGCCTGCGCGTCACCGAACAGGGCGAGATGATCCGCTTTAAATACGGTCTGCCGGAAGTCACCATCAGCAGCCTGTCGCTCTACACCAGCGCGATTCTGGAAGCCAACCTGCTGCCGCCGCCAGAGCCAAAAGCGCAATGGCGCGACATCATGGCCGAGCTGTCCGACGTCTCCTGCGAGATGTACCGCGGCTACGTGCGTGAAAATAAAGATTTCGTTCCTTACTTCCGTTCCGCTACGCCGGAGCAGGAGCTGGGTAAACTGCCGCTGGGCTCGCGCCCGGCCAAACGTCGCCCGACCGGCGGCGTCGAGTCGCTGCGCGCCATTCCGTGGATCTTCGCATGGACGCAAAACCGCCTGATGCTGCCAGCCTGGCTGGGTGCCGGCGCTGCGCTGCAAAAAGTCGTCGAAGGCGGCAAGCAGAGCGAGCTGGAGAGCATGTGCCGCGACTGGCCGTTCTTCTCTACTCGTCTCGGCATGCTGGAGATGGTCTATTCAAAAGCCGATCTGTGGCTGGCGGAATATTACGATCAGCGTCTGGTGAAACCCGAACTGTGGAAGCTGGGCGAAGAGCTGCGCGAACTGCTGTCTGCTGACATCAACGTGGTGCTGGCCATCGCCAACGATTCCCACCTGATGGCCGACCTGCCGTGGATCGCGGAGTCCATCCAGCTGCGTAATATCTATACCGACCCGCTGAACGTACTTCAGGCCGAACTGCTGCATCGTTCACGCCTGGCGGAAGAGAAAGGTGAAAAACCGGATCCGCGCGTTGAACAAGCGCTGATGGTCACCATCGCAGGCGTTGCGGCTGGTATGCGTAACACCGGCTAGTTCGCCTTGAGAAACCTGTAGCCCGGCTAAGCGTGCGTAGCGCGAGCCGGGTAAAAACCTCAGCCCCGGTAAGCATCGCGTTTACCGGGGCTTTTTTTTAGTGATGCAGCATTTCGTCGACAATCTGCTCTTTATGCAGCGCGTAAGGGTAGTAGGTCGGCCAGTTATCCATCTCTTTCAGCAGCGCTTCCTGCGACTCATTGCCCATAAAGATATGGAAATGTTGGGATTTGCGCGGCGCAATGGTGTGATCGCTAAACTGGACGAACTTTGGCGCTTTTGAATCCGCCTGCTGGCATTCAAAGAGGTAGCGCACGCCTTTTTTACCGGATGCGTAGGTCAGGATTTTGTAACCGGAATAGGCGTACTTACAGGTATTCACGGTTTTTCCAATGTGAAACTCCATGACGTTATCTTCGATACCAATCTGGTCCACATCGGTGGCATAGCCCTTCTTATAGTATTCCCGATATTCCGCCACGCTTTTACCGGCTTTTTTGGCCTTCTGCTCCAGCACGGCATCTAAATCGCCGTTCAGCAGATAGGGATTTACCGACTGCCAGATACCGTCCCAGTCGCTCAGCGCCCTGTCCTTTACATCCTGGTCGGCAAAAATGCCTTCACTCGCCTTTTGCTCTGCTTCGGTCAGCGCCGGGCCATGACTATGGTGGCCGTGGGCAACAGCCTGGCTGCTCGCCAGGACCAGGCTCATACCAAGCATAAGCGCGGAAATCTTTCGGGTCATCACTCTCTCCTGAGTTTAGGTTAGCAATAATATGTTACGGTATAACATAACATTAATATTATGCAACACACTTTCATACCCTGACTTCCCCTTTTCGGGATACCCATTGCGCCGAAAAGCAGCCGCTTTGGTCAGAAAATAATCCCTGAGATCTGTTTTAGCAGATGGGTTTTCAGTGGCCAGATAAAAAAACAGCAGATATCATGAAAAAACCTATGGCCTGATTTATCCATCAATAGTGGTTGTGCATTTTCTTGCAAAAGGGCAAAACATCGACAAACAAATAAACCTCATAGATATCAATATTTCTAAAAAAATAAAGTGAGTGATTTATTAAAAAACCATCATCTGAATGTCCGCGCACCTTTTACTTTATATTTTACCAGCGAGGTACTCACACGCAACTCAACGGGATTGTTGTATTTCATATTTTTGATTATAAATCACAAAGTTAACAATTAACCTTACATCATATAATTATAAGAGAAATCCTGGTCAATGGTTATTGACCGGGTCTCTTTTCTCAAATAACATTCAATATTAAATAACTACAAACTCTCGCCCTTACTGTTTAAATTGATAAAGGACTTATCATGAAGTTTATAATTAAATCACTTACCTGTTTTATATTACTTAGCCCTTTTGTTTCTGCCGCAGCCACTGCATCCGATAAATGGTCTGGTTGTGCGGAAAAAGAATATCAAATTCAAAAACAGCTGGAGTATGCCAAAGCTTACGGAAATATACATAGAATCAGGGGGCTGGAAAGCGCGCTGACAAAAGTACAACGCTACTGCACAGACGGTAAACTTACTTCTGAGTGGCAAGAGAAGGTTGCAGACAAGGAGAGTAAGGTCCGCGAGCGCATGGAAGAACTACGCCACGCCCAGGCTTCAGGCGATCCAGAAAAAATCAGAAAAAAAGAGAAGAAGCTACAAGAAGCCAAAAATGAGCTTATGGAAGTACAATCTGGCCTCAATCAGTCACTGACCAGGCAATAAAGAAAAGAGACTGGACTAACATCCTGGTTAAGCCAGCTCTCTTTCCGTAAGCTGATTGTCGACAAGATATTCCCCTCGCTCACTCCCATGTTAAGTAATGAAAAATCCTGATATGTGATGCCGCCAGAAGCAATCCGCCGTACGCAGAAATAACTTGTAAGCACATGATTGCAAAAATATAAAAACAGACAGAGCCGAAGAATAATCCTGCTTCGATGGAGTATCTTATGCCACCCTCTGGTATTCTGCCTTTTCCACGATGTTCGGTATGATGCAGATAAAGCATGTTTTGCGGAGCGATAATGGATAACGGCATCAATCAGGTTATTGATTCTTTTATTAAAGGTCAGGCGGTAATCGGCAAAGTCCATTTTTCCACAGAGTCCAGACCGGCTTCTGAAAAAGCGCTATGCGTCGATTTTCCGCGCCTCGAAATCATGCTTGAGGGTCAGCTTCAGGATCCGGCGATTAAAGCCGATTGCGCCCGGCTCATGCCGCACGATGTGCTCTATATTCCGGCTGGTGGATGGAACGCTCCTCAATGGCTGGTGCCCTCCACGCTGTTAACCATCCTGTTTGGTAAACAACAGCTGGAATTCGCCCTGCGCCGCTGGGACGGCGGCGCGCTTAGCGTGCTGGATAAACAGCAGGTTCCGCGCCGCGGCCCCCGGGTCGGCTCTTTTCTTCTGCAGGCGCTAAATGAAATGCAGATGCAGCCGCAGGAACAGCACACGGCCCGCTGTATCGTCACCAGCCTGCTCAGCCACTGCGCCGATCTGCTGGGCAGTCAGGTGCAAACGTCATCGCGCAGCCAGGCGCTGTTTGAAGCGATTCGTAAGCATATTGATGCCCACTTTGCCGACCCGTTAACCCGGGAGTCGGTGGCGCAAGCGTTTTATCTCTCGCCTAACTATCTTTCCCATCTGTTCCAGAAATGCGGGCCAATGGGGTTTAACGAATACCTGAATCATATTCGCCTGGAACAGGCCAGAATGCTGTTAAAAGGCCACGATATGAAAGTGAAAGATATCGCTCATGCCTGCGGTTTTGCCGACAGCAACTACTTCTGCCGCCTGTTCCGCAAAAACACCGAACGCTCGCCGTCAGAGTATCGCCGTCAGTATCATAGCCAGTTGACGGAAAAAACCGCTTCGCCGGAAAACTAGATTTTTGTGTGTTAAACCTGACTTTTGTACGTAGTTTTATCCCACTGTTGATCCTGCTCTCGAGATAAATGTGATCTAAATCACCCTTAGTCGTAATGCGTACATTTATCCAGTTTTTGGCAAATTTGTCATCTGGCGACCCTTCGAGTGAAAGCCGTATTCTTACCTCAACGACACCACGAATTAAGCACTGAGGAAAGCAATATGGAACTCTATCTGGACACCGCAAACGTAGCAGAAGTTGAACGCCTGGCCCGTATTTACCCGCTGGCAGGCGTGACCACTAACCCGAGCATTATCGCCGCAGGCAAAACGCCGGTTTGGGATGTTCTGCCGCGCCTGCAAAAAGCCGTCGGCCCGGAAGGTATTTTGTTCGCCCAGACCATGAGCCGCGACGCGCAGGGCATGGTGGAAGAAGCCAAGCGCCTGAGCAACGCCGTTCCCGGTATCGTGGTAAAAATTCCGGTGACTGCCGAAGGCCTCGCTGCGATCAAACTGTTGAAAAAAGAAGGTATCCCCACGCTTGGTACGGCGGTCTATAGCGCATCTCAGGGCCTGCTGGCTGCGCTGGCCGGGGCAAAATACGTTGCACCTTATGTAAACCGCGTCGACGCCCAGGGCGGCGACGGCATCCGCATGGTCCAGGAGCTGCAATCTCTGCTGGAGCTGCATGCGCCGGAAAGCAAAGTGCTGGCCGCCAGCTTTAAGACGCCGCGCCAGGCGCTGGATTGCCTGTTAGCCGGTTGCGAAGCTATTACCCTGCCGTTAGATGTAGCGCAACAAATGCTCGGCACCCCTGCGGTAGAGTCAGCCATTGAGAAGTTTGAGCAGGACTGGAATAACGCTTTTGGAACTCTGAACCTGTAACCCGATCGGCGGACCGCCCCAGGAGGCGGCATCCCGGTCATCCAGGAGGAATAGAAATGGATCGCATTATTCAATCACCCGGTAAGTACATTCAGGGCGCGGACGCAATTTCTCGCCTTGGCGGATACCTCAAACCGCTGGCTGAGCGCTGGCTCATCGTTGGCGATAAATTTGTACTCGGTTTTGCCGAAGAAAAACTGCGTAAAAGCCTGGCGGATGCCGATCTGGTTGGCGAAATCGCGCCGTTTGGCGGCGAATGCTCACACAATGAAATCAACCGCTTGCGTGATATTGCCGGTTCCGCCCGCTGCACAGCCGTGCTGGGTATCGGCGGCGGCAAGACGCTGGATACCGCAAAAGCATTAGCACACTTTATGAATCTGCCGGTGGTGATTGCCCCGACGATTGCCTCCACCGATGCCCCCTGCAGCGCGCTCTCTGTCATCTATACCGATGACGGCGAGTTTGATAGCTACCTGATGCTGCCGCGCAACCCGAACATGGTCATTGTCGATACGCAAATCGTTGCCGGCGCCCCGGCGCGCCTGCTGGCGGCCGGTATCGGCGACGCGCTGGCGACCTGGTTTGAAGCGCGTGCCTGCTCCCGCAGCGGCGCCACCACTATGGCGGGCGGCAAATGTACTCAGGCAGCGCTGGCGCTGGCTGAACTGTGCTACAACACGCTGATTGAAGAAGGTGAAAAAGCGATGCTGGCGGCAGAGCAGCACGTTGTGACGCCAGCGCTGGAGCGGGTGATTGAAGCCAACACCTACCTGAGCGGCGTCGGCTTTGAAAGCGGCGGCCTGGCGGCTGCGCACGCTATCCACAACGGCCTGACCGCGATCCCGGATGCTCACCACTACTATCATGGTGAAAAAGTAGCTTTCGGTACGCTCACGCAGCTGGTACTGGAAAACGCGCCGGTAGAAGAGATCGAAACCGTAGCGGCGCTGTGCCATAGCGTCGGGCTGCCTATCACCCTGGCGCAGCTGGATATTAAAGCCGATATCCCAGGCAAAATGCGTACCGTAGCGGAAGCCGCCTGCGCAGAAGGCGAAACCATCCATAATATGCCCGGCGGCGCAACGCCGGATCAGGTTTATGCCGCGCTTCTGGTTGCCGACCAGTACGGTCAACGCTTCCTGCAAGAGTGGGAATAACCCCTCCCGACATACCCGCCAGCAGGCGGGTATCTTCTTTTCACCCGCCATTGCCCGCCAAAACGATGTATTTTATAGTGCGATTTTCCTTTGGGTGAGTCGTAGATATGCAGTCATCAGATCGAAGAATGAGCATTTACGCTATTCTGCAGCAGGACAAAAAAGTCGTCGTCAATGAGCTCGCCGCAAAGTTCGCTGTCACTAAAATGACCATCCGTCGCGACCTCTCCTTCTTTGAAAAACAAGGTATTGTTAAAACGACCTACGGCGGAGCCTATTTGACCAGCGGCGCCAGCGCCGGTCACAGCTTTCTGCTGAACTCGATTCAAATGGATGATGATAAGCATCTCATAGGCCAGAAAGCCGCCGAACTGATTGAAGATGGCGATACCCTTATTATCGACTGCGGCGCCACGCCGCTGGCGCTCGCTCAGTTTATTTTAGATAAAAGAATCATGGTGATAACCAATTCCTTCCCGGTCGTTAATCTGCTGAAAGGGCGTAAAAATATTAAATTGATCGTAGCGCCTGGCGAATATGACGAGGAGGCTCAGGGAATGATTTCTTTCAGTACCGCCGACTTCTTTCATAACATCCATGCCGACAAGGTCTTCCTTGGCACTCAGGGAATCAACGACGAGGGCGAGCTGACGGTAGCAACCATGGCCGGCGCGCACGTCAAGCAAACGCTGATGCGGGCCGGAAGACAGAAAATCCTGCTGGCGGACAAAACGAAATTTGGCCAAACGTTTCTTGCGGGTTACGGTCGTCTGGCAGACCTTGACTTCGCCGTTTGCCAGTCCGGTCTTTCCGCCGATATTCTCTCTCTGATGGACAGGCAAAACGTACAGCTACTGCTGGCTGAAATCGCTTCTGATGGCCCGGCGTCCGCATAGGGGTAATTGAGCGTTTTGCGTTGATAATACTTATGCGTCCTGCCCCCGAGCGTCACGCTTCTTGAGGCTGATTAGGGTCAGCGCGAGGACAATCAGCACAATACCGGCGCCTTCAACCGGACCCGGGTTTTCCCCTAAGAGCCACCATGAAAACAGGACTCCGCAGACCGGGACCGCCAGGGTGCTCAGCCCCGCGACGCTGGCGGGCAAATTACGTAACACAAATAACCAGAGGCACCAGGCCAGCGCCGTGGCCAGAATCGCGCTATATCCCAACGCCCAAAAAACCCCAGGCTGCCAGTCAATGCTGCGCTGCGGCACCAGCCAGGCGACGGCGCTCATCACCAGCGCGCCATACAGCATTTGCCAGCTGGTCAAGGCCAGTAAATCCACGCGCGGATAGCGGGCATACATCCGCTTAACCACAATCGCGCTGGCCCCCCAGCTTATGCCAGAGAGGATTGCCAGCAGGGCGCTTTTCATCGACGAAAAATCGAGCTGCCACGGCTGCAGCACCAGCAATAAACCCAGCGCCGCCACGCCTATCGCGGCATACTGCAGCCGCCGCATGCGTTCGCCTAAAAATAGCGCCGCCATCATGACCACCCAAAACGGCATGGTATAGCTTAGAACCGCAACCTTCCCGGCCCCGCCGCTGACCAGCGCCCACTGGGCAAGCCCAACCATCCCGCAGGTCTGCAGCAGGGCAATCGCCAGTGTGTAGCCAAATGGCGTGGGCCGCATTCCGCGACCGCGCAGCAGCAAAACGATAAACAGCAAAGCCGCCCCCAAAATACAGCGCAGCGCGGTAAAATCGAACGCGCCGATATAGAGCGTCACCTGCTTCATCGCAATCCAGCTGTAGCTCCAGATAAGCGTCAGCACAATCAGGCCGCCGAAGGCCAACGGGCTATTTTTCCCTGCCATAATCATCATCCAACCATCATGAATATTTTGCGGGCACTATACTCGCTTTGCTGGCGGGACGATAAACCAAAAGCAGCGGCGTCGAATGCGTTTTCGGCACCGCAGAGAAAAGAAGGAAGATAAGGGGAGGAAACTGAATCTTGTTTACGCCGGACGCACGCCCAGCGTGTGGCAAATCGCGTAGCTCATTTCCGCGCGGTTCAGGGTATAGAAGTGGAAATCTTTCACCCCTTCACGACTTAAAATCTTCACCATATCCATTGCGATATTCGCCCCTACCAGCTGGCGGGTTTCGGGGTCATTGTCCAGACCTTCAAACATTTTCGCCATCCACGTCGGGATACGCACGTTGGTCATGTCGGCAAATTTTTTCGCCTGCTTAAAGTTAGAGACCGGCAGAATACCCGGAATGATTTCGACATCGATGCCCGCGGAGACGCAGCGGTCGCGGAAACGCAGGTAGCTTTCCACATCGAAGAAGAACTGGGTAATCGCGCGGTTTGCTCCGGCTTCGACTTTACGCTTCAGGTTGAGCAAGTCTGCCTGCGCGCTTTTAGCTTCGGGATGAACCTCCGGATAAGCCGCGACGGAAATATCAAAATCCCCGACCTCTTTCAGCAGAGTCACCAGGTCAGCGGCATACATATCCGGCTTTCCGCTGCCCGGCGGCAAGTCGCCGCGCAGCGCAACAATATGGCGGATCCCGCTATCCCAGTAATCTTTGGCAATGGTACGCAGCTCATCACGGCTGGCGTCGATACAGGTCAGATGCGGCGCGGCCTCAAGTCCGGTACGCTCCTTAATACCTTTGATAATGCTATGGGTACGGTCACGTTCACCGGAGTTGGCGCCGTAGGTTACGGAGACAAACTTCGGCTTCAGGATGCTGAGGCGATCGATGGATTTCCAGAGGGTTTGCTCCATTTCACTGGTGCGCGGCGGAAAGAATTCAAAGGAGACGTTAATCTGGCCCTGTACTTCCGCCAGGCTCTGATTCAGGGCTTCCCGCTGATTGGCGTGAAAAAAGCTCATACCTTACCTCATCAATCGCATTTTATTGTTTGTTGTATCGCGAACTTCTATACGTTTAGACGTCCAGATGTAAAAATGACGGAAAAGGACACTGGCGTCAATAGAAAAATCAGCGTAAACAGTGAGGAATATTCAGCCTGGATGAAATTAATTCATCTCCTCTGTACTAAGGCAATGATTTTTCAAGTACTGCGGTCAACTCTTCCAACAACATCTTATTTGTCGGCATCGTGACCACGCCCAGCCTGAGCGGAAGCTGCTGACTGGCATCCTGAAGAGGACAGAAAACCACACCCTGACGCTGAATAGCAGAAAAGGATGCCGGCAGTAAAATCATCCCTTCCCCACGCGCAATCCGCGCCAGCAGAACATCGTGCTCGGCGGGCTCCTCCACGTAGGCGGGCGTATAGCCAGCCCGGTCAAAAATGCGCCGCGTATAGTCAAAAAAATCGGGATTACGCTCGCGTTTAAACCAAAACAGCGGCCGGTGATTGAGCGCGCTTAACGCCAGATCCGCCTGACCGGCCTCTGGCCAGGCTGCCGGTAGGGCCGCGATGAGCGGTTCATAATACGATAAAGCGCGCAGGTGAAGGCCATCGGTATTCAGCGGCAGGGCGATCAGCGCCGCATCAAGTGTACCCTTGCGCACCCGCTGAGCCAGCGCCGGCGAGGGCTGACGGGTAATATGCAAAGCGCGGTTATGTTCGCCCAAAGCAGCTTCTGCGGCGGCGAAAACTCCTTGTTCAAAAGCGGTCGTCAGGCCCAGACGAAGAGGCTGCTGCGAGTGTGCCGAGAGCTGGCTCAGCGCTGCCAGAGTGCGTTCCTGAAGCGCCAGCAGCGGCCGGACCATGTCCAGCACTCGCCTTCCCTCTTCGGTAAGAATCAGGCCTTTGGTATGGCGCAAAAATAACGTCAGCCCCAGCTGCGCCTCGAGATGGCGGATATGACGGCTCAGCGGCGGCTGCGAAATAAATAGCCGCTGCGCCGCCCGGCTGATGTTGTTTTCCTCCGCAACAACGGCGAAGTAGCGCAGCAGGCGAATATCCAGATTCTGTAAACGTGAATTTGTCATACTGAAAAGGTATCACGAAAAGGGTATTACTCAAGCCCGGTAAACTTCCCTAACCTTCATCGCTATGCACAATCACACTGAGGAAAAAGCGATGACCAGCGAACGTTTTACTATCGGACAAGAAATGCTACAGCGCGTGGATGGCAAGGGGGGTGATGCCGTCGTCAATAGCCTGAAGGATATTGCCCCCGATTTCGCCCGCTATCTGATTGAGTTTCCCTTCGGCGATATTTATGCCAGGCCAGGGCTCGATTTACGCAGCCGGGAAATCGCGACCATCGCGGCGCTTACGGCTCTCGGCAACGCCGCGCCGCAGCTAAAAGTGCATATCGCCGCCGGATTAAATGTCGGTCTGACGCAAGAAGAGATGACGGAAGTTATCATGCAAATGGCGGTCTATGCCGGATTCCCGGCGGCCCTGAATGGCCTGTTTGCCGCTAAAGAAGTTTTCGCAGCGCAGCGATCGGCAGGCCGGACTAACCGCCCGGCCTGAAACGACTATTTCTTCACATCGACGACACGCATGTCGTTAAGCTGCTCGTCCGTCACCTTATTTCCGGCTTTGAAGTAGTCCACTACCGCATTTGAAACGTAGTAGCCGCCGGAAGTATTACGCGCTTGCCCTTGGGTAAACGCGGCAAAACCATCGCCGCCATCGGCAAGGAAGCTGTTGGTGGCAATATGATAAACCGTGGCATCTTCAATCGGCTGACCATTGAGCAAAAACGATACGACGCGCTGGCCCACCGGTTTACTGCTGTCGTACTTCATTTCCAGGCCTCTGGAGACCTGCAGCACGCCGTTGCTTAATCCCGCGCCATGCTCCATCAGGCTACGTAGCTGCTTCCCGGTTAAATCCATGGTGACCAGCTCGTTAGGGAACGGGAAGGTACTGATAACGGCTCCCATGCTCACTGCCCCGGCGGGAATTTCATTACGAATACCGCCTGAGTTAGTTAACGCCAGCTGCGTCTCCTTACCTGCCGCCTGCATCAAGGCATCCGCGGCAAGGTTGCCCAGCGGTGAAGAGACGCCAATCGTTGGTGCTGGCCCGCTCGTGGAGACTCTTTTTACCATTAACGCCTGTAAAACCTACGGTTGCCGTAACCTGGGTTTATCCTCTGCGGCCGACTACCGTTTTCCGGACTATCGGCTGGGTTATCCCGCGCTGTACTGCGCAGCCTGCGGCAGCTATCCACCGCTGTTTAATGATGATGAGTTCCGACCCTGGCTGGCCGCCTATCTGACGGATAACGCCCGGCGCTCTGGCTATTTTTGCCCGGCCTGTTATCGGCGAGATATAATTCGCTATGGCTACAACCCGAAGGGAACCCAGCGGCTTCAGTGCCGCCGCTGTGAAAAAGTCTGGACGCCAAAACATCACCATAGCCCGGTAATGGAGTACCCGCAGCATATCTGCAGCGTACCGTTGATTGTGCCGTTTCAGGGTCATGAGGCCGGGCAGAAACTCTATCTCTTACTCAGCTTCGACGCCGTACGCGGCAATGTTCTCCATCTTTCGTCGAACTTCACGCCTTTTCCGGTTGGCGCATCACTACGCTATCGCTGGCGGGGAAGAGAAGCGCCTCAGGGCATTGCGGGCGATATCGTTCAGCGAATCTCTCAGACCGAAGCGGGCTTTTTACAGCGCAGTCAATTCGATGAGATACAGTACGGCAGCGCCGCGCCAAAGCGTCATTCCCGCGGCGCCATTCTGCGCCCGGTCATCGCCGCACACGGTCATTTCAAGCTGCTCAGCCATCGTTTTCCAGCGATAAAAACGCACATCATTGCTCATGAATGTTTTTTACGCGGCGCGGCGATCGTTGCCTGGGCGCCTCTGTTTCGCCAGCGGAAAGGAGAGCTGTGGTATGTGGAGGAAGAGATAAACAACCCCGCCAGTTCGGCACCGTGGCGGCTGCAGGGCAAAACGCATCATGGCTGGTGGCAAAATCCGTGGCAGCTCTGGACGCAGGGAGAGAACCGAAAAATGGTCTGCCAGCTTGCCGGAACGCCGGACGAGAACGCCTCGCCCCCTGACCTCGCGGCCAGCCGACGCTTCACAACCTGGCTGGAAAAGAGACCCGAGTTCACGCAAAGCGCCCTGTTTTCAGCAGGGCGGGTGACGCAAATACTGGTCTCATTGGCTCAAGAGTATAACGCGACGCTTACAGCAGCTGCGCCAGACGATTGATATCCGACTGTATCGCCCCGGCGGTCACATCGCGACCAGCGCCCGGGCCGCGGATCACCAGCGGGTTATCGCGATACCAGCGGCTCTCAATGGCAAAGACGTTATCACACGGCAGCAGCGCCGCCAGCGGGTGCTCTTCGCGCACCGCTTCCACGCCGACGCGAGCTTTACCGTTGGCGTCAAAACGCGCCACGTAGCGCAGCACCAGCCCCATCTCGCGCGCTGCTTCCAGACGCTGCAGCATCTGGTCGTTCAGCGCTTCACCGTTCTCGAAGAAGTGATCCACCGAACCTTCTTCACAGTGGGCGGGCACCAGCGATTCTACGCGCACCTGATCCGGCTCGATGTCGTAGCCCGCTTCTCGTGCCAGGATCACCAGCTTACGCATGACGTCTTTCCCGGAAAGATCGACGCGCGGGTCCGGTTCCGTCAGCCCCTGCTGCCAGGCCTGATCGACCAGATCAGTAAACGGTACGGTGCCGTCAAACTGCAGGAACAGCCACGAGAGAGTGCCGGAGAAAATACCGCTCAGCGCCAAAATGGTATCGCCGCTATCAATCAAATCGCGCACCGTATGGTTGACCGGCAGACCGGCGCCGACGGTGGCGTTGTACAGCCAGTGGCGCCCGGTTTTCTCGAACGCATCGTGGATCTGGCGATATTTACTGCTGCTACTGGCGCCAGCCAGCTTATTCGCGCTAATAACGTGGAAGCCATGGCTGGCAAAATCGAGGTACTGATCGGCCAGCTGCTCGCTGGCGGTTACATCCAGCACCACTAAATCATCATACGGATGCGCGCGCATCCATAAGAACAACAACTCTTCATCCTGCTCAACGGCCTCATCATTAAAGAAAGCCAGCGCGCGACTGGCGTCTAGCCCTTCATAATTGAGCAGACTGCGGCGGCTATCCACGACGCCGGCAAGGATGAATTCAAACCCGGTGCGGGCGGAAAGCGTGGTCTGCTCGCGAGCAAACAGCTCCAGCCAGCGGGAACCAATGTTGCCTTTACCAAACAGTATCAGACCAATGCGTTTTTCCGCGCGGAACAGCGACTGATGCAGGCCCTGGATAAGGCTTTCTGTCGGCCCGGCGCGCAGCACCGCGACCAGGCTAATCCCCTCTTCTGATTGCCAGGTGAACTCTACCGGCTGGCCTTTTAGCTGCTGCCAGAAGCGGTGGCAGTGCAGCGGGTTACGGGTCACGCCAGCGCCGACCATCGCCACCAGCGCCAGCTTCTGACGCAGGCGCAGCTCGCCCGGCAACCCCGCTTCGTCGAGCAGCTTCAGGGCGCTGTCGGCGACTTCAGAGGTGTAGCAGAACTGCAGCAGCTTACGGTCGGCATGTACGCCAACCGCCAGCGGACGCAGCTGAGCGCGTTTTAAAATCGCGTCCAGCTCTTTATGCGCCAGTTTGAAATCCTGGCCGCCGGGCACCTGGAACTCAATCAGGCAGACATCATCATGGCTGGTAACGATTCGCGCGCCGGTACCGGAAGCCAGTACGCGTTCGATGCGCGTAGAGCCCTGATCCGGGGTGTAGCTACAGCGTAATTGTAAATCGATATCGCTGCCGGAAACCGGCTGCAGCGTACGGGCGTGCAGTACCGGAGCCGCCAGACGGGCCAGTTCGCTGGCTTCATCAAGACGCAGCAGCGGTAACAGGCAGGCATCTTTCACTTTGCGCGGATCCGCGCTGTAGACCCCGGCCACGTCGCTCCAGATAGTGACGCGGGACGCCCCGGCCAGCGCGCCGATCTGGGTGGCGGAATAGTCGGAACCGTTACGCCCGAGCAGTACGGTTTCCCCGGCGTTGTTACGCGAGATAAAGCCGGTTACAACCAGGCGTTTATTCGGATGCTGCGCTATCAGCTGCTGCAAAAGCGGATAGGATAAACCTTCATCCACCTGCGGCTGTGGGGAGCGCTCGGCGCGTAAGAAGCTACGCGCATCCAGCCAGGCGGCTTCTACGCCCAGGTGATTCAACACCGCCGCCATCAGGCGGGCCGACCAGATTTCGCCGTGGCCGACGACTTCGGCATAGACCGCGTCCGTTACGCCACCATCAAGCAGCCCGGCAAGGCGTTCAAGATCCAGAATAAACGTGGCGATTAGCGCGTCGGCAGCGTCCGGAGCAAGCAATCCGGAAATCAGCTCCATCTGATAACGACGAAGCGATTGTTGCACCTGATGCGCAGAGAGGCGATCGGTCTGGCTGAGCTTCAGCCAGCTGATCAACTGGTTGGTGGTACTGCCGGCGGCGGAGACGACCATCATATCGCCCGCCTGCGAATACTCCGTCATGATACCCGCGACGCGCAGGTAACATTTCGCATCCGCTAAACTACTCCCACCAAATTTGTGCAGCTGACGACCCTTCGCCCCTGCCTGCGCAATCACACTCATGTTTATTCCTCGTTTGCTGCCCGGAAGCCATTTTCCAGGTCGGCAATTAAATCTTCACCATCTTCAATACCGGTCGAAATACGCAGAAGCGTTTCTGAGATCCCGGCGGCCGCACGCGCTTCAGGCGCCATGCCCGCATGGGTCATCGTCGCGGCGTGAGAAATCAGGCTTTCCACGCCGCCCAGCGATTCCGCCAGCGTAAATAGCGATAACCCGCTCAGGAAACGACGCAGCGTCTGCTCATCGCCATCCAGCTCGAAGCTTAACATCGCCCCAAAGCCTTTTTGCTGACGCGCCGCAATCTCATGCCCCTGGTTTTCCGGCAGGGACGGATGGTACAGTTTTTTCACCAGCGGCTGGGTTTTCAGGTAGTCGACAATCGCCAGCGCGTTGCGCTGCGCCACTTCCATACGCGGAGAAAGCGTACGTAAACCGCGCAGCAGCAAATAGCTATCAAACGCCCCGCCGGTGACGCCGATATTATTCGCCCACCATGCCAGTTCGGTGACGGTCGCCGGATCTTTGGCGATAACCACCCCGGCCACCACATCAGAATGACCGTTCAAATATTTGGTGCATGAATGCAACACCAGATCGGCGCCCAGCGCCAGCGGATTCTGCAAAGCCGGGCTCAGGAAGGTGTTATCAACCACGCTGACCGCTCCAGCCTCACGCGCCAGACCGCAGATTTTCGCAATATCCACAACTCTCAGCAATGGATTACTTGGGCTTTCGACCAGAACCAGCTTCGGTTTTTCCGCCAGTGCGGCGCGCAGCGCCTGTTCGTCATTCTGATCGACAAACAGCACGCGATAGCAGCCACGCTTCGCCAGGCTATCAAACAGACGGTAGCTGCCACCGTAGCAGTCGTGAGGCGCCACCAGCAGATCGCCCGGTTTCAGGAAGACGGTAGTCACCAGCAGAATTGCCGACATCCCGGTATTCGTCAGGACCGCTCCTGCGCCGCCCTCCAGCTCCGCCAGCGCGCGCTGCACAACATCACGTGTCGGATTACCGCGACGAGAGTAGTCGTGGGCGCGCGGTTCGTTAAATCCGGTGAAGTTATAGGTGCTGGAGAGATGAATGGGCGGGACAACGCAACCGTATTGCTCGTCGTCATTTAAACCGCTACGCACTGCGATGGTGGCCTGTTTACGCGTCATGTTGGGGAGTTCCTGGCTGAGTCGGTGAAAAGTCAGGTGTCAGAGTAATCATTGTTATAATAGACGTCAATACATCTGGACATCTAAACTTCTTTGCGTATAGATTGAGCAAACCGGAAATAGCCGTTAAAATTATATGCATTAGCGCACATCCGTGGCGGCTTGTTTGGTGTCAGACGCGCCCCTCTACGGTAAACTACGCGCAATTATGGCCGGGACCCACGTTCAGGCCCTTAACTAATGAATAGAGGATTAAAGGTAACTCATGGCTGAATGGAGCGGCGAATATATCAGCCCATACGCTGAGCACGGTAAGAAGAGTGAACAAGTAAAAAAAATTACGGTTTCCATTCCTCTGAAGGTGTTAAAAATCCTCACCGATGAACGCACGCGTCGTCAGGTGAACAACCTGCGTCACGCGACTAACAGCGAACTGCTGTGCGAAGCGTTCCTGCATGCCTTTACCGGTCAACCGTTGCCTAACGATGAAGACCTGCGTAAAGAGCGCAGCGATGAAATCCCGGAAGCGGCAAAAGAGATTATGCGCGAACTGGGCATCGACCCGGATACGTGGGAATACTAAAATCACTCAGGGCGGCGGGGCAAACCAGCCGCTCTTTTTAGTTGGATAACAAGGATGTTATGCCATGAAATACTGCGTACTGGCGCTGAGCCTGGCGTCGGCCTTTCCGGCGCACGCCTGGGTGCCGCAAACCGGCGATATCGTTTTTCAAATCTCCCGCTCATCGCAAAGCAAAGCCATTCAGCTGGCGACCCATTCCGCTTACAGCCACACCGGTATGGTGGTGATCCGTAATAAAAAACCTTACGTCTTTGAAGCCATCGGGCCCGTGGTTTACACGCCGCTGCAAAAGCTGAGCGAGTTCGACCTCGGATCGCCGCTCGTTCGTGCCAGACTCAGAGAGCGTTACGGTCAGGCGATCCCGATGGACGAAACCGTCATCTCGCCGCAGGCGCTATTTGACGCGCCGCAGCTGGGAACCGTTGAAAAAACTGGCCTCTGTTCCCGAGGTAATTGATCGTGAAAAATCTGCTTGTTGCCTGGATAGTCCTCCTGCTTTACGGCTGCGCCACCTATCCTCAGGCCATCAAACCGATGCCAGAAAAACCGTCGTCCGGGCCAGAAATCTATATCGTCAATCACGGCTGGCACACCGGGATTATCCTGGCCGCCAATGACGTGAACAAAATTCTGCCGCAGCTTAACGTACGCTTTCCTCAGCGGGAACAGTGGTATGAAATCGGCTGGGGCGATAAAGGTTTTTATCAATCGCAGGAGATAACCACCCGACTTACGCTGCAGGCTATGTTCTGGTCATCCGGCGCGGTAATGCACGTAGTCACCTTTTCAGGAGCGCCCGAAAGCTATTTTTCCGCAAGCGCAATGACGGCATTAAGCCTTACCCCGGGCCAGAATAGCAGCCTGCTGCGCTACATCGGTCGCAGCTTTGCCCGTAATGAACGAGGGGAGCTGATACCGTTGAAAAAAGGCATCTACGGAGACAGTCAGTTTTACGCAGCAAACGGCCGCTACGGGATATTTAATACCTGTAATAAATGGACGGCAAAGGGACTGGAAAGCGCGGGAATGACCATGAACACTTCGTTAAAACTGACGGCGGGAAGCGTGATGAAGGCGGTAGAAGAGAATAAAGGCTGCCTGAATCGATACTGCTATCCTCTGTAAAGCAGAGACAAAAAAGCCGCCCTGAGGCGGCTTCTTCAGCAAATTACTTGCTGGTACCCGGTACGCTGAAACGCTTGTTGAAGCGGTCAACACGACCACCGGTAGCAACATCACGCTGTTTGCCAGTGTAGAACGGGTGGCATTTACCGCACACGTCGAGGTTCAGGTCGTGACCTACGGTAGAACGGATTTTCATGACGTTACCGCAAGAGCAGGAAGCAGTAACTTCTTCGTATTTCGGATGAATATCTTTTTTCATGGGAGAACCTCAGTTAAGGCCGCGTCGCTCTTCCAGCCCTAACGCCAGACACCACGCGATGTTAATAATTCCCGGAGCGATTACACTACCGGGTAATAGATTTTGATGCTGCACGAAGCACATCAAAGGCGGCGAATCATACAGAATTTGACCAGCATATGCAAACTGATCCGCGAGCCCTCATCACAATGTGTATACTAACCCGCCAGATTTCAAGTCAGGAAGATTAAATGCCCGTCGCTCATGTTGCCCTGCCCGTTCCGCTGCCCCGCACTTTTGACTATTTGCTGCCTGAAGGTATGCCGGTCAAAGCGGGCTGTCGCGTGCGCGTTCCGTTCGGCAAGCAGGAGCGGATAGGTATCGTGACGGCAGTCAGCGAACGCAGCGAGCTGCCGCTTGACGAACTCAAGCCGGTGGCCGAAGTTCTTGATGCCGAGCCGGTCTTCTCCTCTTCGGTCTGGCGGCTGCTGCTGTGGGCGGCGGACTATTACCACCATCCCATCGGCGATGTTCTGTTTCACGCGCTACCGATCATGCTGCGCCAGGGGAAACCCGCCAGCGCGGCGCCAATGTGGTACTGGTTTGCCACCGAACAGGGGCAAGCGGTTGATATCAACAGCCTTAAGCGCTCGCGCAAACAGCAGCAGGCGCTGGCGGCGCTGCGTCAGGGAAAAATCTGGCGCCATCAGGTTGCCGAACTGGAATTTAACGATGCCGCGCTGCAGGCGCTGCGGGGTAAAGGCCTTGCCGAACTCGCCAGCGAAGCGCCCGCTATCACCGACTGGCGAACAGGCTTCTCGGTGCCCGGAGAGCGCCTGCGGCTTAATACCGAACAGGCCACCGCCGTTGGCGCGATTCATAGCGCCTCGGACCGTTTTTCCGCCTGGCTGCTGGCCGGGATCACCGGCTCCGGCAAAACGGAAGTTTATCTGAGCGTCCTTGAAAACGTGCTGTCGCAGGGGCGCCAGGCGCTGGTAATGGTGCCGGAAATCGGCCTGACGCCGCAGACAATCGCCCGTTTCCGCCACCGTTTTAACGCCCCGGTAGAGGTCCTGCACTCCGGGCTGAACGACAGCGAGCGCCTCTCCGCGTGGCTAAAAGCCAAAAACGGCGAAGCGGCGATTGTGATTGGAACCCGCTCGTCGCTATTTACCCCTTTTAAAGACCTCGGGGTAATCGTGATCGATGAAGAGCACGACAGCTCTTACAAACAGCAGGAGGGCTGGCGCTACCATGCGCGCGATCTGGCGGTCTGGCGCGCCCACAGCGAGCAAATCCCGATCATCCTGGGCACGGCAACCCCGGCGCTGGAAACGCTTCATAACGTCCGCCAGGGCAAGTATCGCCAGCTCAAGCTGACCAGGCGCGCGGGAAATGCGCGGCCGGCTCAACAGCATGTCCTGGATTTAAAAGGCCAGCAGCTGCAGGCCGGGCTGTCCCCGGCGCTGATTAGCCGCATGCGCCAGCATCTGCAGGCCGATAACCAGGTCATTCTGTTTTTGAACCGCCGCGGATTCGCGCCGGCGCTGTTGTGCCACGACTGCGGCTGGATAGCAGAGTGCCCGCGCTGCGACAGCTACTACACGCTGCATCAGGCTCAGCATCATCTGCGCTGCCACCACTGCGACAGCCAGCGTCCGATCCCGCGCCAGTGCCCCTCCTGCGGCTCTACGCATCTGGTGCCGGTAGGTTTGGGCACTGAGCAGCTTGAGCAGGCGCTGGGACCGCTGTTCCCCGATATCCCGATTTCCCGTATCGACAGAGATACCACCAGCCGCAAAGGCGCGCTTGAGCAATATCTTGCCGATGTTAATCGCGGCGGCGCGCGCATTCTTATCGGCACACAGATGCTGGCGAAGGGTCACCACTTCCCGGATGTCACCCTGGTTTCCCTGCTGGACGTTGACGGTGCGCTGTTCTCCGCCGATTTCCGCTCGGCGGAACGCTTCGCTCAGCTTTATACCCAGGTATCGGGCCGCGCAGGCCGTGCCGGCAAACAGGGCGAGGTGATCCTGCAGACCCATCATCCTGAACATCCGCTGCTGCAAACGCTCCTCTATAAAGGATACGACGCGTTTGCTGAGCAGGCGCTGGCGGAGCGGCAAAGCATGCAGCTGCCGCCGTGGACCAGCCACGTGCTGATTCGCGCCGAAGACCATAACAATCAGCAGGCGCCGCTCTTTTTACAGCAGTTGCGGAATTTACTGCAGGCCAGCCCGCTGGCGGATAACAAGCTCTGGGTGCTCGGTCCGGTTCCGGCGCTGGCGCCAAAGCGCGGAGGCCGCTGGCGCTGGCAAATACTCCTGCAGCATCCGTCGCGTAGTCAGCTACAGCATATCGTCAGCGGGACGCTGGCGTTGATCAACACGCTGCCGGAAGCGCGAAAAGTGAAATGGGTTCTGGATGTCGATCCTATTGAAGGTTAAGGCTTCTGTTGCGAGGCGGATCGAAAAATTCAACCACCATCACGTTTTTCATGAAAATTCTGTAACTCTCTGGATGTACTATCTGTTAAAAATGTGGCTGATGTCAGAACGCCAGGGATGTGTCTGCGCAAGCCAGCGAGGAGAAAACAGGTGAAGCCCAAAAAACAGATCGTTGCCGCCACCATGAAAGACGTCGCCCAGAAGGCAAACGTCTCCACGGCAACCGTATCCCGAGCGTTAATGAACCCGGATAAGGTTTCGCAGAGCACGCGCAACCGGGTTGAACAGGCCGCGCTTGAAGTCGGCTATTTACCGCAATCGCTCGGGCGCAACATGAAACGCAACGAGTCGCGCACCATTCTGGTGATAGTGCCGGATATCTGCGATCCCTTCTTTAGCGAGATTATTCGCGGCATTGAAGTCACCGCGGCGGAGCAAGAGTATCTGGTACTGATTGGCGATTGCGCCCATCAGAATCGTCAGGAAAAGACCTTTATTGACCTGATTATTACCAAGCAGATCGACGGCATGCTGCTGCTGGGCTCTCGTCTGCCCTTCGATGCGGGCGTAGAAGAACAGCGCAACCTGCCGCCGATGGTCATGGCCAATGAATTCGCTCCCGAGCTGGAACTGCCGACGGTGCATATCGACAACCTCACCGCCGCGTTCAACGCCGTTAACTATCTGCACGAACTGGGGCATCGCCGCATTGGCTGTATCGCCGGTCCGGAAGAGATGCCGTTATGCCATTACCGCCTGCAGGGCTATGTCCAGGCGCTACGCCGGAGCGGAATAACCGTCGATCCGCACTATATCGCCCGCGGTAATTTTACCTATGAAGCCGGCGCCAACGCCCTGGAGCAGTTGCTGACGCTCCCGGAGCCACCGACGGCGATTTTCTGCCATAGCGATATCATGGCGCTAGGCGCATTATCGCTGGCGAAGCGTCGCGGCCTGAAAGTTCCTGAAGATCTGTCTATTATTGGTTTTGATAACATCTCTTTATCTGAATTTTGCGATCCGCCATTGACGACGGTCTCGCAACCACGTTTTGATATTGGCCGCGAAGCGATGCTACTTTTACTGGATCAACTGCACGGCCACAGCGTCAGCAGCGGGTCAAGATTGCTCGACTGCGAGCTTATCGTTCGCGGCAGTACGCGCAAAATCCGAACATAATCTTCAGGCTTTCGGGCCTGCTCTTCTGGTCAAAGGCCCGCCGCTTAAGTAACATGGCGGGCTGAAAAACGAATAAGACAGCGAAACGATAGTGGCACAACGAGATTATGTACGCCGCAGCCAACCGGCTTCTTCGCGGCGCAAAAAGAGCAACTCCCGAAGCTCAAGGAACAAGCAAGGCGGCCTTTCGGCGGTTTCACCTGCTATGGTGGCGATCGCCGCGGCGGTGCTGGTGGCCTTTATCGGTGGACTGTACTTCATCACGCACCACAAGAAAGAAGAAGCTGAAGCGCTGCAGAATCGCCAGGCGGCGGGCAATGGCTTGCCGCCGAAACCCGAAGAACGCTGGCGCTATATTAAAGAGCTGGAGAGCCGCCAGCCCGGCGTCCGCGCGCCTACGGAACCCACGGCAGGCGGTGAAGTCATGAAACCGGAGCAGTTGACGGACGAGCAGCGCCAGCTGTTAGCGCAAATGCAGGCCGATATGCGTCAGCAGCCTACGCAGCTGACCGAGGTGCCGTGGAATGAACAAACCCCGGCGCAACGCCAGCAAACCCTACAGCGTCAGCGTTTAGCGCAACAGCAGGTGCAGCAACAGCAGTTAGCGCAGGCCCAGACGCAGGTACAGCAACCGCGTACGCAGCCTCGGGCCGTCGAGCAGGCCAAACCGGTACAGCAGCAGCCGAAGCAAACGGCATCGAATCAGCAGCCGTATCAGGATCTGCTGCAAACGCCGGCGCATACCAGCACCGCCCAGCCAAAAACGCAGGCCGCCGCGCCGGTAACCCGCGTTGAAGAAGCGCCTAAAACCGCTACCGCGGAGAAAAAAGACGATCGCAGCTGGATGATCCAGTGCGGGTCCTTTAAAGGCGCAGAGCAGGCGGAGACCGTTCGCGCGCAGCTGGCGTTTGAAGGCTTCGCCTCGCATATCACCACCAATAACGGCTGGAACCGCGTAGTGATTGGGCCGCTGAAGGGCAAAGAAAACGCCAGCAATATGATTGAACGGCTGAAGATGGCCGGACACGCAAACTGCATTCGTCTCGCCGCCAGGGGTTGAAACCCTTAAAAACCCCCCCATCTATAATTGCATTCTGCCCCGCGTAAACCGCGGGGCCCCTATTCCGCTTTTGCAACCAAGGGGTCTGCTCGTGACTACAATTGTAAGTGTTCGCCGTAATGGCCATGTCGTTATTGCCGGTGATGGCCAGGCTACGCTGGGCAACACCGTAATGAAAGGCAACGTGAAAAAAGTGCGCCGCCTGTACAACGACAAAGTGATCGCCGGCTTTGCGGGCGGCACCGCTGACGCCTTCACGCTGTTCGAACTGTTTGAACGTAAGCTGGAAATGCATCAGGGCCATCTGGTGAAAGCCGCCGTTGAGCTGGCGAAAGACTGGCGTACAGACCGCATGCTGCGCAAGCTGGAAGCCTTGCTGGCCGTGGCTGACGAAAACGCATCCCTCATCATCACCGGTAACGGTGACGTGGTGCAGCCAGAAAATGATTTGATTGCTATCGGCTCCGGCGGTCCTTACGCCCAGGCCGCGGCTCGCGCCCTGCTGGAAAATACCGATATGGGCGCACGCGATATCGCAGAGAAAGCGTTGAATATTGCAGGTGATATCTGCATTTATACCAACCACTTCCATACCATCGAAGAATTACCGTCTAAAGCGTAAGGATCTCCCATGTCTGAAATGACCCCACGCGAAATTGTCAGCGAACTGGACAAACACATTATCGGCCAGGACGCAGCCAAGCGCTCCGTCGCCATCGCTCTGCGTAACCGCTGGCGTCGTATGCAGCTCAACGAAGAGCTGCGTCACGAAGTCACGCCAAAAAACATTCTGATGATCGGTCCGACCGGCGTCGGTAAAACAGAAATCGCCCGTCGTCTGGCAAAGCTCGCCAACGCGCCGTTCATCAAGGTGGAAGCAACTAAATTCACCGAAGTGGGCTATGTTGGTAAGGAAGTGGACTCGATTATCCGCGATCTGACCGATGCGGCGATCAAAATGGTACGCATGCAGTCCATCGATAAAAACCGCTACCGTGCCGAAGAGCTGGCGGAAGAGCGCATCCTCGACGTGCTGATCCCACCGGCGAAAAACAACTGGGGCCAGGCTGAACAGCCTCAGGAACCCTCCGCCGCGCGCCAGTCTTTCCGTAAAAAACTGCGCGAAGGGCAGCTCGACGACAAAGAGATTGAGATCGACCTCGCCGCCGCGCCGATGGGCGTAGAAATCATGTCCCCTCCGGGCATGGAAGAGATGACCAGCCAGCTGCAGTCGATGTTCCAGAACCTGGGCGGACAGAAGCAAAAGCCGCGTAAGCTGAAAATCAAAGACGCGATGAAGCTGCTGATCGAAGAAGAAGCGGCTAAGCTGGTCAATCCGGAAGAGCTGAAGCAGGATGCCATCGACGCCGTTGAACAGCACGGTATCGTGTTTATCGATGAGATCGACAAAATTTGTAAGCGCGGCGGCAACTCGTCCGGTCCTGATGTCTCTCGTGAAGGCGTACAGCGCGATCTGCTGCCGCTGGTTGAAGGCTGCACCGTTTCCACCAAGCACGGCATGGTGAAAACCGATCACATCCTGTTTATCGCCTCCGGCGCGTTCCAGGTAGCCAGCCCATCCGACCTGATTCCTGAACTACAGGGTCGTCTGCCGATTCGCGTTGAGCTGAAAGCGCTGACCACCCACGACTTCGAACGTATTCTGACCGAGCCGAACGCGTCCATCACCGTACAGTATAAAGCGCTGATGGCCACCGAAGGCGTCAATATCGAATTCACGGATGACGGCATCAAGCGTATCGCGCAGGCTGCCTGGCAGGTCAACGAAACCACCGAGAACATCGGCGCGCGTCGCCTGCATACCGTCCTGGAGCGTCTGATCGAAGATATCTCCTACGATGCCAGCGAAATGAATGGCCAAACCGTCACCATTGATGCGGAATATGTCGGTAAGCATCTGGATGTTCTGGTGGCAGATGAAGATCTGAGTCGTTTTATCTTATAATCCGGTTCAATATATTTTCATCACTATAGATGGGGCTATAGATACCCTAAATAATTCGAGTTGTCGCAAGGCGGCCTTTGGCTGAGTGCCCTCATTTTTCCCGGCAGTGTACCTGAGTACATGGCTGGGTTGAATGAGCGTAGCCAACGCACCTGCAGCTTGACGTATCAAGGGTAGAGCCCCATTTTTTATTGGCCGGGACTTATGACCGAACACGCTATCACTCGCACTCAGGCCTGGCTGGAAAGCCTGCGCCCCAAAACGTTGCCTCTGGCCTTTGCCGCCATTATTGTCGGCTCCGCTCTGGCCTGGCATCAGGGAAGTTTCGATCCCTGGGTTGCCCTGCTGGCAATCATTACCGCCGGTTTACTGCAAATCCTCTCCAATCTGGCCAATGATTATGGCGACGCGGTAAAAGGCAGCGATAAGCCCGACCGTATCGGCCCCCTGCGCGGCATGCAGAAAGGGGCAATTACCCAGGCGCAGATGAAACGCGCGTTGATACTCACCGTAGCGCTGATTTGCCTTTCTGGCCTGGCGCTGCTATTCCTGGCCTGGCAAACCATGGCCGATTTTATCGGTTTTATGGTGCTTGGCGGACTCTCAATCGTTGCTGCAATTACCTATACCGTCGGCACCCGTCCTTACGGCTACATCGGCCTTGGCGACATTTCAGTGCTGATTTTCTTCGGCTGGCTGAGCGTCGTGGGAAGCTGGTATCTTCAGGCGCACAGCGTGGAAGCGGTCATTTTCTTACCCGCCACGGCCTGCGGTTTGCTGGCGACGGCGGTGCTGAATATTAACAATCTGCGTGATATCGACAGCGATCGTGAAAACGGTAAAAACACCCTTGCGGTACGCCTCGGGCCGGTTAACGCTCGTCGCTATCATGCCTGCCTGCTGCTTGGCGCGCTGCTATGCCTGGCGCTGTTTAATCTGATCTCACTGCATAATCCGTGGGGCTGGCTGTTCCTGCTGGCCACCCCGCTGCTGGTTAAGCAGGCGCGTTATGTCATGCGCGAGCGCGATCCGGTCGCCATGCGCCCAATGCTGGAAAGAACCGTAAAAGGCGCCCTGTTAACCAACCTGCTGTTTGTTATCGGGATTATTTGCAGCCGACTCGCGGCTTAACTGACAAATATCAATTAACAATTGATGATTTTGCCAACAGCACGATTCACGAGATATACTGAAAATTCTCGCAGCAACTGAACGTTAAGCCTATGAAATACGATACTTCCGAGCTTTGTGACATCTACCAGGAAGATGTCAACGTCGTGGAACCTCTGTTCTCCAACTTTGGGGGGCGCTCGTCGTTTGGTGGACAAATCATCACGGTAAAATGTTTCGAGGATAACGGGTTGCTCTACGATATGCTCGAACAGAACGGTCGTGGCCATGTCCTGTTAGTTGACGGTGGTGGTTCCGTTCGGCGCGCATTGATTGACGCTGACCTGGCGCGTCTGGCCGTACAAAACGAGTGGGAGGGGCTGGTCGTCTATGGCGCAGTGCGTCAGGTTGACGACCTGGAAGATCTGGATATCGGTATCCAGGCGCTGGCCGCCATTCCCGTTGGCGCCGCAGGGGAAGGCATCGGCGAAAGCGACGTTCGCGTCAACTTCGGCGGCGTCACCTTCTTTTCCGGCGACCATCTCTACGCCGATAACACCGGGATCATCCTTTCGGAGGATGCTCTGGATATCGAGTAGCGTGTCCCGCCCATAAAAAAGGCCTTCTCTCTGAGAAGGCCTTTTTGTTTTGCGTCTGAGCTTAGTACAGCTTCTTAGCGCAATCCAGCCAGTCGCTTTTAAACGGACGCTTCATGTTTTCGATAGCGTCGATGATGTCGTGGTGAACCAGCTTCTCGTTCTGAATACCGACGCAACGGCCGCCGAATCCCTGCAGCAGCAGGTCAATCGCGTACGCGCCCATGCGGGATGCCAGAATACGGTCATAAGGAACCGGGGAGCCGCCGCGCTGAATGTGGCCCAGTACGGTTGCGCGAGTTTCACGGCCGGTCTCTTTCTCAATATAGTGAGCCAGTTCGTCGACGTCGCACATATGCTCGGTGATCGCCACAATCGCGTGTTTTTTGCCTTTCGCGATACCCGCCTTGATTTCAGCAACCAGATCGTCGCGAGTGTACTCAACCTCAGGAACCATGATGAATTCGCAGCCGCCGGAGATGGCTGCCGCCAGGGTCAGGTCGCCGCAGTAACGGCCCATCACTTCAACAACGGAAATACGCTGGTGAGAGGAAGAAGTATCACGCAGACGGTCAATAGCCTCAACCACGGTGCTCAGAGCGGTAAAGAAACCGATGGTGTAGTCGGTGCCTTTAATATCGTTGTCGATGGTGCCCGGCAGACCGATGCAAGGGAAGCCCATCTCAGTCAGGCGTACGGCGCCCATATAAGAACCGTCACCGCCGATGACTACCAGCGCATCGAGGCCGCGCTTTCTCATATTTTCAATCGCGACGGCGCGAATATGTTCTTCGCGGAATTCTGGAAAACGCGCCGAACCCAGGAAGGTGCCGCCGCGGTTGATCATATCGGAAACGCTGTAGCGGTCGAGCTGAACCATGCGATCTTCATACAGGCCGAGGTAACCGTCATAGATTCCAAAAACTTCCAGACCTTCCGTTAATGCCGCGCGCACAACGCCGCGAATTGCTGCGTTCATGCCCGGGGCATCACCGCCACTTGTCAACACACCGATTTTCTTAATCATGACTACCTCTGAACTTAGGAAGCAAAAAATAATCCTGTTGCCTGAAGCGCCCCTCACCAGGAGTGCACAACGATAATTGCAATAGTATATCAAACGCTTCTGGCTGAATTGATTCAGGTCAGACCAAATGGCGGTAATTTATACAAATAATGCCGATCCGCCCCACATTTTTACATCGAGTTTACAGATAACAACTTAAAAATCATAAAACACCCTGCTGCGCTAACGGCACCACCGAACAGGGGTCCTGGTGGATAATCACATCGGAACCCGGGAATCGGAGCAACAGCGCCTGCTCCACCTGATCGGCAATCACATGTGCCTGAACCAGCGGGAGATTATCTTCCATTTCCAAATGAATCTGAATAAAGCGAGTCGGCCCTGACTGCCGCGTACGTAGATCGTGCGCCCCGCTGACGCCTGGCCATGCGGTCACGATATTGATAATTTCCTGGCGTTCCTCATCAGGTAACGCGCGGTCTAATAACGACTGAACGGCGTCATAACCCATGCGCAGCGCGCTATATAAAATATAGACGCCTATACCTAATGCAAACAGCGCATCAGCACGATGCCAGCCGTACCATGAGAGGGCCAGCGCCACCAGAATTGCGCCGTTCATCATAACATCAGACTGATAATGAAGCATATCCGCCCGCACCGCCTGACTTTGCGTTTTTCTCACTACCCAGCGCTGAAAGGTCACCAGCACCAGCGTGCTTATCAGCGCAACCAGCGTCACTACCATCCCGACACCCGCCGCGTTCATCGGCTCAGGCCGCACGAGATGCTGAATACCCGTCAAGAACAGAAACAGTGCCGATCCGGAAATAAACATGCTTTGCGCCAGCGCGGCCAGCGATTCCGCCTTGCCGTGACCAAAGGTATGTTCTTCATCGGCGGGTTGTAGCGAATAACGCACCACCAGCAGGTTGGTTAACGAGGCGGCGATATCCACCAGCGAATCAACCAGCGCCGCCAGAATACTCACTGAGCCGGTATACCACCACGCAAAAATCTTAATTAAAAGTAACGCAGAGGCCATCACCGTCGCCGCAATCGCCGCGCGACTCACCAGCTGCCCATAGGATTGATTCATAAACGCTCCTTACTTCGCGATGCGCTTAGTATAACCCGATAATTTACCGCGACGGGGAGCCGGGAAGAGGCTGAATAACAGGCAAAAAAAACCCCCACATCATGTGGGGGAAGACAGGGATGGTGTCTATGGCAAGGAAAACAGGGTTGTTACTGGGGTTGCAGGGTATTGCTACTACTCGAAAGCATCATCGCTGAGCCTTTTTGCATCCTTGCAACCTCACGCAACTGGTTCATTCGTTGCTGGTGCTTAGCGTTTAAAACCGCTTGCTGCTCTGGCGTTAACAGGTGGTACATCTGGTTGCGAACTTTTGCCATTTCAACCTGGCGGGCAACCTGTTCCTGCGCCATCTTATCTGCCTGAGCGCGTACAGCGTTTTCATCAAAATTTTCTGCGGTGACAAGGCGATGCATTGTCTCCATTTCGCTAACATTAACGGGTGGCCTTTCGTGGCGTGCCCGCTGCATAAGATCTCGCAACTGTTGCCGTTGGTGTTCAGTTAAACTTATGCCGTCAAACATATGGCTCTGGCTGCTGCGCTGGACCCCTTCGTCTCCGGGGAGCCAGTTAACGCTGGTGACGACTTCAGCGGCTTGGCTATATGCACTTAGCGCCAGCGTTGAGGCCATGACGGCAGCGATAACATTGCGCATCACATACTCCCAAAACGTTTGTGTCGCGATTCAACGATAGAGAGTTTACGATGCAGGCTGCAAACATGCGTCAGGGGGTGTAAAACAACGTAAAGTCATGGATTAGCGAGCCTTGATGACGTAATTTCTGCCTCGGAGGTATTTAAACAATGAATAAAATCCTGTTAGTAGATGATGACCGGGAGCTCACCTCCCTGTTAAAAGAGCTGCTCGATATGGAAGGTTTTAATGTGCTCGTAGCCCATGACGGGGAACAGGCGCTGGCCCTTCTGGACGACAGCATCGATTTACTTTTGCTTGATGTGATGATGCCGAAGAAAAACGGTATCGATACACTCAAAGAGTTGCGTCAGACGCACCAGACCCCGGTTATCATGCTAACGGCCCGCGGGAGCGAGCTGGATCGCGTTCTCGGCCTCGAGCTGGGCGCGGACGATTATCTGCCTAAGCCGTTCAACGATCGTGAGCTGGTAGCGCGTATACGCGCTATTCTGCGCCGATCGCACTGGAGCGAGCAGCAGCAGACAACCGAAGCCGGTTCACCGACGCTGGAAGTGGATGCGCTAAGCCTTAACCCCGGTCGCCAGGAAGCCAGCTTCGATGGCGTGACCCTGGAACTGACCGGCACCGAGTTCACCCTGCTCTATCTTCTGGCGCAGCATCTTGGCCAGGTGGTATCGCGTGAACATCTTAGCCAGGAAGTATTAGGTAAACGCCTGACGCCATTCGACCGCGCAATCGATATGCACATCTCCAACCTGCGGCGTAAGCTGCCGGAGCGCAAGGACGGCCATCCGTGGTTTAAAACGCTGCGCGGACGCGGCTATCTGATGGTATCGGCTTCATGATTGGAAGTTTAACCGCACGCATCTTCGCTATTTTCTGGCTCACGCTGGCGCTGGTGTTGATGCTGGTTCTGATGCTGCCCAAGCTGGACTCGCGCCAGATGACCGAGCTGCTGGAGAGCGAGCAACGTCAGGGCATCATGATTGAACAGCACGTCGAGGCCGAACTGGCGAACGATCCGCCGAACGACCTGATGTGGTGGCGTCGTCTGTTTCGCGCTATCGATAAGTGGGCTCCGCCGGGCCAGCGTTTGCTGCTGGTCACCAGCGAGGGTCGCGTCATCGGCGCGGAACGCAACGAAATGCAGATTATCCGCAACTTTATCGGCCAGGCGGATAACGCCGACCATCCGCAGAAAAAACGCTATGGTCGTCTGGAAATGGTCGGGCCTTTTTCCGTCAGGGATGGAGAAGATAACTACCAGCTCTATCTGATTCGCCCTGCTAATACCTCACAATCAGACTTCATCAATCTGCTGTTCGACCGGCCTTTGTTGCTGCTCATCGTCACGATGTTAGTCAGCGCCCCGCTGCTGCTATGGCTGGCGTGGAGCCTGGCGAAACCCGCGCGTAAGCTCAAAAATGCCGCCGATGAAGTCGCCCAGGGCAACCTGCGTCAGCATCCGGAGCTGGAAGCCGGTCCGCAGGAGTTTTTAGCCGCCGGGACCAGTTTTAACCAGATGGTGACCGCGCTGGAGCGCATGATGTCCAGCCAGCATCGTCTGCTGTCCGATATCTCGCACGAACTGCGCACGCCGCTGACCCGCCTGCAGTTAGGCACCGCATTGCTGCGCCGCCGCAGCGGGGAAAGCAAAGAGCTGGAGCGGATTGAGATGGAAGCGCACCGGCTGGATAGCATGATCAACGACCTGCTGGTGATGTCGCGCAATCAGGCGAAAACCGCGCTGGTCAGCGAGACGGTGAAAGCCAACCAGCTGTGGGGCGAGGTGCTGGATAACGCCGCCTTTGAAGCCGAACAGATGGGGAAATCGTTCACCGTCGAGTATCCGCCGGGGCCCTGGCCGCTGTACGGTAACCCCAATGCGCTGGAAAGCGCGCTGGAGAATATCGTGCGTAACGCGCTGCGCTACTCGCATACCAAAATTTCGGTAAGCTTCTCGGTGGATAAAGATGGCATCACGGTTAACGTCGATGATGACGGCCCGGGCGTAAGTCCGGAGGATCGCGAGCAGATTTTCCGTCCGTTCTACCGTACCGATGAGGCGCGCGATCGCGAGTCTGGCGGTACCGGGCTGGGGCTGGCGATTGTCGAAGCGGCAATCCAGCAGCATCGCGGTTGGGTGAAAGCCGACGACAGCCCGCTGGGCGGCTTGCGCTTAACCCTGTGGCTGCCGTTGTACAAGCGTACCTGATTCTCCCGGCCTGCGCTTCGCCAGGCCGGGTTCGAAACGGGTAGCCCGGATAAGGCGCAACGCGCCGCCATCCGGGAACGCGCACGGAAGCGCTATTTCCCCCACAATCTCCGCGAATTATTTTCGATCTTCCCGCTCAGGCGCCGTTTCTGCATGGTACGGCTCCAGCTTACCGACAGCCCCGCCGCCGATAGCAGGCGGTGATACTGCTCGTCATCGAACGGCATTTGCCAGGCAATAGCTCCCGCCTCGTGAACGCTAACGTCGCTGAGGCGGGAAACCAGCGCCAGCGGCGCATCGCCGGACACTCGTCCGCCCGCCACTACCCGATACAGCCAGCCGGTTTTGCCGCTATTCTGCATAAGCTGCGCCATGTCGCTGACGGCAAAATGGTAGTTAAGCTTGAAGCACGGCGATCGCGGCTGCGTCACCTGAATCAGCGCCTCTCCCCAGCGGAAGATATCGCCAATATAAACATTTTTTTCCGTCAGCCCTTCGGTCGAGAGATTTTCGCCAAACGCCGGGGCGCAGAAAAGATCCGCCTGCTGCGGAAGTTCACGGGCCCAGTGGGCATAGTGTTCACGGGGATAGTGGCACAGCGCGCGGTCCGGCCCGCCGTGAATTTTCTTCTCCGCCTGCTCATCGCCCTCCAGCCCCAAATCGCCGAGGGTCAGTTCACCGTCGATCTGAATTTTACCGATGGCGCTTGGACGGCTGCCGTCGTAATCCCTCACCTTGCCCACAAAGACATTCACCGGATAGTGCATCGCTGCTCCTTTGCTGCGGATATAAAAAAAGCGAGTCATCAGACTCGCTTCTCGCTCAGCACAATGCAACCTTATTTTTTGGCGGCAAAACGCGCTGCGGCTTCGTCCCAGTTCACCACGTCCCAGAACGCTTTAATGTAGTCCGGACGACGGTTCTGGAATTTCAGGTAGTAAGCGTGTTCCCATACGTCCAGGCCCAGAATCGGGAAGCCGGAAGCGCCGGAGATTGCTTCGCCCATCAGCGGGGAGTCCTGGTTAGCGGTAGAAACCACCGCCAGCTTGTCGCCTTTCAGCACCAGCCACGCCCAGCCGGAGCCGAAACGGGTAGCAGCCGCTTTTTCAAATTCCGCTTTAAAGTTGTCAACGGAACCGAAATCACGCTCGATAGCCGCTTTCAGGTCGCCCTGCAGGGTGGTACCGGTTTTCAGGCCTTTCCAGAACAGGCTGTGGTTAGCGTGGCCGCCGGCGTTGTTACGCAGCACGGTTTTTTTGTCTGCCGGCAGCTGATCCAGTTTGGTAATCAGCTCTTCTGCGGACAGGTTCGCGAATTCAGGCAGGCTTTCCAGCGCTGCGTTGGCATTATTAACGTAGGTCTGGTGGTGTTTAGTGTGATGGATTTCCATCGTCTGCTTGTCAAAATGCGGTTCCAGGGCGTCATAAGCGTACGGCAGGGCAGGCAGTGTATAACTCATAATCATCTCCATTATTGTCGAGCGGCGGAAAGTGTTAATGCCGCGTAAGCAGTTGGTTCATTATAGTTAATTAAATGATATTGAAAACGCTTATCAATGCCGTATTTTTAATAAGGTTATAACAAGGGGGAATAGATGTAGTTTTGTGATACAGAACAACTAATTAAGTTTTTGGTTGCCAGGTTCCGCCTTCTGGTGGCAACAGCTTAAAGGCGGAAAAACTGACCGATTTTTACACTCATCGGGTCGGAAGAAGATTTATCCGATAAAAAATAGATGAGGATAAAATCAATGAATCACGCGATTACGATGGGTATTTTTTGGCATTTGATAGGTGCAGCCAGTGCAGCCTGTTTCTATGCCCCGTTCAAGAAAGTTAAACATTGGTCCTGGGAAACAATGTGGTCAATCGGCGGGATCGTCTCCTGGCTGATCCTCCCCTGGGCCATCAGCGCCATGCTGCTGCCCGACTTCTGGGCCTATTACGCTTCTTTTAACGCCTCCACGCTTCTGCCCGTTTTCCTGTTCGGCGCCATGTGGGGCATCGGTAATATTAACTACGGCCTGACGATGCGCTATCTCGGCATGTCGATGGGGATCGGCATCGCCATTGGTATTACGTTGATTGTCGGTACGCTCATGACCCCGATTCTCAATGGTCAGTTTGATGTTCTCATTAACACTAAAGGCGGCCAGATGACGCTGCTCGGCGTGCTGGTCGCGGTGATTGGCGTGGGCATCGTCACCCGCGCAGGCCAGTTGAAAGAACGCAAAATGGGCATCAAGGCCGAAGACTTCAATCTGAAAAAGGGCCTGCTGCTGGCGGTGATGTGCGGCATCTTCTCCGCAGGTATGTCGTTCGCTATGAACGCCGCCAAGCCGATGCACGAAGCCGCCGCCGCGCTCGGCGTCGACCCGCTTTACACCGCGCTGCCAAGCTATGTGGTGATCATGGGTGGCGGCGCGCTGGTTAACCTCGGCTTCTGCTTTATCCGTCTGGCAAAAGTGAAAAATCTGTCGATAAAAGCCGACTTCTCGCTGGCAAAACCGCTCATCATCAGCAATATCCTGCTTTCCGCGTTAGGCGGCCTGATGTGGTATCTCCAGTTCTTCTTCTACGCCTGGGGCCACGCCAGCATCCCGGCGCAGTACGACTACATGAGCTGGATGCTGCATATGAGCTTCTATGTGCTGTGCGGCGGGCTGGTAGGCCTGATCCTCAAAGAGTGGAACAACGCCGGTCGTCGTCCGGTGGGCGTCCTCAGCCTCGGCTGCGTGGTGATTATCATCGCCGCCAATATCGTCGGTCTGGGAATGGCGAACTAGCGTCGTCAGGCGGCGGCGCGACTGCGCTGCCGCCACTGCCCCGGCGTCATGCCTATCTCGCGGTTAAACACCACCGAAAAGTAGTTACTGTCTTCAAACCCGCACTGCATCGCCACTTCGCCAATCAGCCGTTCGGTATGCTGCAGCAGATACTGCGCGTGGCAAATACGCAGCTGGCGCAGGTAGTGGTTGATAGTCATCCCCGTCTGCTGACGAAACTGCTGGCGCAGCGCGCGCTCGCTGCACCCTTCCCGCTCGCAAAAACGGTCAAGAAAGAAGGGACGATTGAGGCTGCCCGCCAGCTCGGTGAGCAGCTTATCGAGCAGCGCTTCGCTTTGAGTTGCCGCCAGATTATCAGTGGCGTAGCGATAGCGCTGAAGAATAAGCACCAGCTGCGCAAACAGCAGTTCGGCCATATTATTGGCCTGCGCATCGCTACGACAGCTCTCATGCTCCAGCTGGGTAATCACCTGTCTGACCTGGGCCATGCCGCTGCTGCCAATTCGCCAGTGCGGAACCCACGGAGTGCCGAACAGACCCGGAATGTGCGCCGCCCAGTCAAAGTTAAGCCGCAGCCGATCCGGGCAATAAATGACGTTTTGCAGGACAAGATCGTTTACCGAGGCGTAGGAGTGCTTATCTTCCGCGCGGATATAGAACAGATCGCCGCGGGTAATGCGCCACGGGCGATCGTTAAGAACGTGCAGGCCGTTTCCCCGCCACACCAGCACCAGTTCGCAGAACTCATGGGTGTGCTCGGCGAAGACGTTTTGCGGATAGCGATCCGCTACCGCCACCGCCTGAGCGGGGGAGGCAAAAAATTCATCTTTGCGAAGAATCAGCTGACCTGCCACGACATCAACTCCGAACATAAATAACGTTTCATTATTCGCGTTTATGTCTGCTAAAACGTTGACTGCTCTCCCGTTACTGAAGAATGGCGTCGCGCCCCTGGCGAATATCGCGTGGAGACCAGTCAAATTCACGGCGAAAAAGCGTCGAAAAGTGGTTACTGTCGCCGAATCCGCAGCGATAGGCGATATCGGTCACGCTGTCATCGCTGTGGCGCAGCAGATGGCGCGCTTTCATCAACCGCACCCGATTCAGGTAGCGCTGCGGCGTCAGTCCGGTTTGCTGTTTTAACTGACGATGCAGAGTTCGCAAGGAGAGCGAAAACCGCGCCGCCACCTCTTCCCAGCAGATATCTTCAGCAAAATGATCTTCCAGCCAGGCCATTAAATGGTTGAGCCGCGCGTCATTGTTGGCTGCACCTTCAGCGAGGCTGCTTTTACGCAGGTGCACCAGCAGCTGCATAAATAAAATCTCGCGGCTGGCGATGGCGTGCATATCCGCATCCGCGCCAACGTTCTCCATCTGCTCCACAATCTGCCGCACCTGCTGCAATGCATTCTGATTCACCCGCCAGTGTGAGAGATAGTTCCCCTCCTGCTCCTGCGGCAACAGTTCGTTCAGGCCGGACAAAAAGCGAAATGCGTCCGGCGCGCGATAGAGCACATTAGTCAGGCATAAATTATCCGTGTGCTCGTAGAGATGACGATCGTGATCGCGGATAAAGCACACCGATCCGCCACTGATGGTATAGGGCTGGCCGTTGAAAACGTGAATCCCGGTGCCGTGCTCCACAATAACAATCTCATGAAAATCATGATGATGCTCAGGAAAAGCGGATTGCGGGAGCCGCGGCTCAATGGCGACAGCTGAAACGCCGGACTTAAAGAAATCCACACTGTGCAACATAGTCATAGCCGCTCCTCGAAATGAGAAAAGTTATCAATCAGTGGAGCAAATAGTAATTAAGGGGCGGCGATCCGGCCTTCAATTTTTGACCGCAAAATTCGTAAAGCCTGCCGCTTTTTCAAGAAATGGCGGGAAAGATCGGGAACTGCGGACAACATCACATCCCTCCATCCAGCGCAGATAAAACGAAACTGTGACCTCTCTCACGGTCACCTTTGCTTTCTTGCCAGCGGCCAATTTTCCCTGTCAGTAACAAGAAGGTGAGCCTGAGGCGACTTTTTTAGACTGCATGCAATGATTTTCACAAGGATCTTCCCATGAGTTTTCGTCATTGTGTCGCCGTTGATTTAGGCGCCTCCAGCGGGCGGGTGATGCTCGCCGGTTATCAACCCGGGCAGCAAACGCTGGCGCTGCATGAAATTCACCGTTTTACCAATAGCCTGCAGAAGGTAGATGGTTTCGACTGCTGGGATCTCGATAGCCTGGAAGGGGAAATTCGCCACGGTCTGGAGAAGGTCTGCGAACAGGGCATCCTGATCGACAGCATCGGCATCGATACCTGGGGCGTGGATTATGTCCTGCTGGATAAAGCGGGCCAGCGCGTCGGCCTGCCAGTTTCCTATCGCGATTCTCGTACCCAGGGGCTGATGCGCCATGCCGAAGAGCAGCTGGGCCGGGCGGAGATCTACCGCCGCAGCGGCATTCAGTTTCTGCCGTTTAACACCCTTTACCAGCTCCGCGCGCTGGTTGAACAACAGCCGGAACTGGTCAGCCAGGCCGCGCATGCGCTGCTGATCCCGGACTACTTTAGCTTCCGCCTGACCGGCAACATGAACTGGGAGTACACCAACGCCACCACCACGCAGCTGGTCAACATTAACAGCGATAACTGGGATGAAGAGCTGCTGAACTGGAGCGGCGCGCCGCGCGAATGGTTCGGTACGCCGACGCACCCCGGCAACGTTATCGGCCACTGGATATGTCCGCAGGGCAATAACATCCCGGTGGTCGCCGTCGCCAGTCACGATACCGCCAGCGCGGTTATCGCCTCGCCGCTGGCCAGCAAAAACGCCGCGTATCTCTCTTCCGGCACCTGGTCGCTGATGGGCTTTGAAAGCAAAACCCCCTGCACCAGCGATGCGGCGCTAAAGGCCAATATCACCAACGAAGGCGGGGCCGAAGGCCGCTATCGGGTACTGAAAAATATTATGGGTCTTTGGCTGCTGCAGCGGGTGCTCAAGGAGCAAAACGTCAGCGACCTGCCGGCGCTGATCGCACGCACCGCTGCGCTTCCGGCCTGCCGCTGCGTTATCGACTGTAACGATGACCGCTTTATCAACCCGGACAACATGAGCGCGGAAATCCAGGCCGCCTGCCGCGAATCCGGGCAGCCGGTTCCTGCCGGCGACGCCGAGCTGGCCCGCTGCATTTTCGACAGCCTGGCGCTGCTCTACGCTCGGGTGCTTAACGAACTGGCGGCGCTGCGCGGTCAGCCGTTCAGCCAGCTGCATATTGTCGGCGGCGGCTGCCAGAACGAACTGCTCAATCAGCTTTGCGCCGACGCCTGCGGTATCACCGTGGTCGCTGGCCCGGTTGAGGCCTCCACCCTGGGCAATATCGGCATTCAGCTGATGACCCTGGACGAGCTGCACAACGTCGATGAATACCGTCAGGTCGTGCGGCAAAACTACGCCCTCACCACCTTTACCCCCAATCATGAAAGTGAAATTGCCCGCTTTAGCGCGCAGTTTCAGCCACAACAGACCAAGGAGCTTTGCGCATGACCACTCAACTTGAACAAGCCTGGGAAATTGCCAAACAGCGCTACGCCAGCGTCGGCGTGGATGTCGAGGAGGCCTTGCGCCAGCTGGACCGCCTGCCCGTTTCCATGCACTGCTGGCAAGGCGACGACGTCGTCGGTTTCGAAAACCCGGAAGGAAGCCTGACCGGCGGTATTCAGGCCACCGGCAACTACCCGGGGAAAGCGCGTAACGCCAGCGAGCTGCGCGCCGACCTTGAGCAGGCGTTGAGCCTGATCCCCGGGCCAAAACGCCTGAACCTGCACGCCCTCTATCTGGAATCCGACGCGCCGGTAGCGCGTAATGAAATTAAGCCAGAGCACTTTAAAAACTGGGTTGAGTGGGCGAAAGCCAACAAGCTGGGGCTGGATTTTAACCCCTCCTGCTTCTCGCATCCGCTGAGCGCTGACGGCTTTACGCTGTCGCACGCCAACGATGAAATCCGCCAGTTCTGGATCGATCACTGCAAGGCCAGCCGCCGCATTTCCGCTTACTTCGGCGAACAGCTGGGCACGCCGTCGGTGATGAATATCTGGATCCCGGACGGCATGAAGGATATTACCGTTGACCGCTTCGCGCCGCGCCAGCGCCTGCTGAACGCGCTTGATGAAGTGATCAGCGAGAAGCTGGACCCGGCGCACCATATTGACGCCGTAGAGAGCAAACTGTTCGGTATCGGCGCGGAAAGCTACACCGTCGGTTCCAATGAGTTCTATATGGGCTACGCCACCAGCCGCCAGACTGCCCTGTGCCTGGATGCTGGCCACTTCCATCCGACGGAGGTCATCTCCGATAAGATTTCCGCCGCCATGCTCTATATCCCGCGTCTGCTGCTGCACGTAAGCCGTCCGGTACGCTGGGACAGCGACCACGTGGTGCTGCTGGATGATGAAACCCAGGCCATCGCCAGCGAAATCATCCGCCACGATCTGTTCGACCGCGTGCATATCGGTCTCGATTTCTTCGACGCCTCGATCAACCGCATCGCGGCGTGGGTGATTGGTACCCGCAATATGAAGAAAGCGCTGCTGCGCGCTCTGCTGGAACCAACCGAGCAGCTGCGTCAGCTGGAGCTCGACGGCGATTACACCGCCCGTCTGGCGCTGCTGGAAGAGCAGAAGTGCCTGCCGTGGCAGGCCATCTGGGAAATGTACTGTCAGCGTCACGATACGCCGGCAGGCAGCCAGTGGCTGGATAACGTACGCGCTTATGAAAATGCGGTTCTGAGCCAGCGCGGGTAATGCCTGGACTTCCCCGGACGCAGCCGGGCTACGAACCGGTAGCCCGGATAAGCCATTTACGGCGCAATCCGGGGGCTCACACATATTCAGGGCGAGGGGCCAACCCCGCGCCGAATCAACAGGAAAGACAAGACTATGCAGACCATTATCGACGCCTGGTTCGTCCAGGGCATGATTAAAGCCACTTCCGACGCCTGGCTGAAAGGCTGGGACGAGCGCAACGGCGGCAACCTGACGCTGCGCCTCGACGAAGCGGATATTGAACCCTACGCGGCGGATTTCCACGCTAAACCGCGCTATATCGCCCTGAGCCAGCCGATGCCAACGCTGGCCAACCAGCCGTTTATCGTCACCGGTTCCGGTAAATTCTTCCGTAACGTCCAGCTCGACCCGGCGGCTAACCTCGGCGTGGTGAAAGTCGACAGCGACGGCGCGGGATACCATATTCTTTGGGGTCTGACCAACGATGCGGTACCGACATCCGAGCTACCGGCGCACTTCCTGTCGCACAGCGAGCGCATCCGCCTGACCAACGGCAAAGACCGGGTGATCATGCACTGCCACGCCACTAACCTGATTGCCCTGACCTACGTGCTGGAGAACAACAGCGATCTGTTCACCCGTAAGCTCTGGGAAGGCAGCACCGAATGCCTGGTGGTCTTCCCGGACGGCGTCGGCATTCTGCCGTGGATGGTGCCGGGCACCGACGAAATCGGCAAGGCCACCGCTGAGGCGATGCAGAAACACTCGCTGGTGCTGTGGCCGTTCCACGGCGTTTTCGGCAGCGGCCCCAATCTGGATGAAACCTTCGGCCTGATCGATACCGCCGAGAAATCCGCTGAGGTGCTGGTGAAAGTCTATTCAATGGGCGGGATGAAACAAACCATCACCCGCGAAGAGCTGGTCGCTCTTGGCAAACGCTTCAACGTTCAACCGATGCAGTCCGCGTTAGACCTTTATCAATAACAACATCGCGCCCCGCTCACCGAGACGGGGCGAAACATCACCTGCAAACCCTACCAAACTGACTCTTGTGGAGTAAAAGCAATGAAAACAAAGACAAGCTTGATCCTCACCGTCGCCATCCTGGCGTTGTCCGGTTCCGCTTTAGCCGAAGTCAAAATCGCCCTCGTGGCGAAATCATTGGGAAATGGATTCTTCGAAGCAGCGAACGTCGGCGCGCAGGAAGCGGCCAAAGAGTTAGGCGATGTCAAAGTGATCTATACCGGCCCGACCACCACCACCGCCGAAGCACAGATCGAAGTGCTGAATGGTTTGATCGCCCAAGGGGTGGATGCGATCGCCATTTCCGCTAACGATCCCGATGCCGTGGTGCCGGTGCTGAAGAAAGCGATGCAGCGCGGCATTAAGGTGGTCTCCTGGGACTCCGGCGTCGCGCCGGCGGGACGCCAGATCCATCTTAATCCGTCCAATAACGCCTTGATTGGCGAAACCAACGTTAAGCTCGCCGCCGATGCGCTGAAGGCGCTGAACGTGGAAAAAGGCGAGGTGGCGATTTTAAGCGCTACCCCAACCTCCACCAACCAGAACATCTGGATTGAGGAGATGAAAAAGGTGCTGCCGCAGTATCCGTCCGTCAATCTGGTGACCGTCGCCTACGGTGACGATCTGTCGGATAAAAGCTACCGCGAAGCGGTGGGCCTGCTGAAGTCATATCCTGACCTGAAAGTAATTGTTTCGCCTTCGTCGGTGGGGATCGTTGCCGCCGCGCAGGCGGTGAAAGATCAGGGCAAAATCGGCAAGGTCTACGTGACTGGCCTGGGGTTGCCATCGGAAATGGCGGGGGCGATTAAGTCCGGCGCCAGCAAAAGCTTTGCTATCTGGAATCCGATCGACCTTGGCTATGCCGCCACGTATCTGGCCGACGATTTAGTTAAAGGCACGGCGACCAAAACCGAAGCCAATATGGGCAAGCTGGGCAAAGTGAAGCTCGACGCCGACGGTAGCGGCGCGATGGCCGAACCGTTCGTCTACGATGCGAGCAATATCGATAAGTTCTCGAAGATTTTCTAACCCTGCTTCCTCACCCCGGCCCGCTCCCGAAGGGAGAGTGAGAAAGCCAGGCCCTCTGCGCAATGTTGGCAGAGAGCCCTGAGCGGTTCCCTCGCCCCTTTGGGGAGAGGGTTAGGGTGATTTTACGGAGAACTATCATGTCAGCATCCACCCCACTGCTGTCGCTTAAGGGCATCACCAAGGTTTTCCCCGGTGTGCGCGCACTTGAGAACGTACAGCTCGATCTCTGGCCCGGCAAAGTCACCGCCTTAATCGGCGAAAACGGCGCGGGCAAATCCACGCTGGTCAAAGTGATGACCGGTATTTATCAGCCCGAAGAGGGCGAGATTCTCTATAAAGCGATCCCTATCCAGCTGCCGACCCCGGAGTCAGCGCACAAGGTCGGGATCACCGCCATTCATCAGGAAACCGTGCTGTTCGACGAGCTGTCGGTCACTGAAAATATTTTCGTCGGCCAGTATCTGCATCGCGGCCTGCTGAAGAGGCTCGACTGGCCCGCCATGTACCGCAAAGCCAGCGAGATTCTCACCCGCCTGGAGGTGCAGATTGACCCGCGCGCGACGTTGAAAACCCTCAGCATCGCCCAGCGCCATATGGTGGCCATCGCCCGGGCGCTCTCCTTTGAAGCCCAGGTGGTGATCCTCGATGAGCCGACCGCCGCGCTCTCACAGCATGAAATTCTGGAGTTTTATCAAATCGTTGAGCGCCTGAAGCAGGACGGCAAAGCGATTCTTTTTATCTCGCATAAGTTTGATGAGATTTTCGAGCTGGCGGACTACTACACCATTCTGCGCGACGGCGTTTACGTCAGCTCCGGAGCGATAAACGACATCACCGAAGAGCGGATGGTGGCGATGATGGTGGGCCGCGCGATTACCCAAACCTACCCGAAAGTTGACTGTACCCCAGGGGAAACGGTGCTGGAGGTGCAAGACCTCTGTCACCCCACCGAGTTTGCCCATATCAATTTCAGCCTGCGCAAAGGGGAGATTCTTGGCTTTTACGGCCTGGTGGGTGCCGGGCGCACCGAGCTGATGCAGGCGCTCTCCGGGGTCTCGACCCCCTCCTCCGGCAACATCGTACTGAAGGGCAAAGCGATGCGCTTTCGCCAGCCGGCCGACGCCATCAACGCTGGTATCGTCTGCGTGCCGGAAGAGCGGCAGAAGCAAGGGGCGATTATCGCCCTGCCGATCGCCCAGAACATCAGCCTGCCGCAGCTCAGCAAACTCAACCCCAACGGCGTACTGAACGACGCCCGCGAATGGCGGCTGGCGGATGAGTACGCTTCGCGCTTACAGGTCAAAGCCTTTAGCTGGCGGCAGGCGGTGGAAACCCTTTCCGGCGGCAATCAGCAAAAAGTGGTGATCGGCAAATGGCTGGCGACCCATCCCGAGGTGATTATCCTCGACGAACCGACCAAAGGCATCGATATCGGTTCCAAAGCGGCGGTGCACCAGTTTATGTCCGAACTGGTCAGCCAGGGGTTGGCGGTCATTATGGTCTCTTCGGAGCTGCCGGAAGTAATGGGTATGGCCGACCGGATTATCGTGATGCACGAGGGGCTGATGGTGGCCGAGTATCGCGCCGGTGAAGCGACGGCGGAAACCATCGTCAGCGCCGCCAGCGGCGTGAATCAGGAGGCAGCGTAATGGGCAAACAGCTGCTTAAACACCGCGAAGCGCTGCTGGCGGCGGTGATCATTTTGATGATCGGCGCTATCGGCAGCCGGGCGCCGTCGTTCATTTCGCCGGGCAATCTGGTGGAGATGTTTAACGACACCGCCATTCTGATCATCCTCGCCCTCGGGCAGATGATGGTGCTGCTCACCAAAGGCATCGATCTGTCGATGGCCGCCAATCTGGCGCTGACCGGAATGATCGTCGCTCTGCTCAACGCCCACTATCCGGGTATCCCGGTGACGGCGCTGCTGGCGCTGGCAACCCTGCTTGGTCTGCTGATGGGGATGATTAACGGCCTGCTGGTCTGGCGGCTGGGTATTCCGGCCATCGTGGTCACGCTGGGCACCATGAGTATTTATCGCGGGATTATCTTTCTGCTTTCCGAGGGTAGCTGGGTTAACTCGCACCAGATGAGCGCCGATTTTCTCGGCCTGCCGCGCGCCTCGCTGCTGGGAATGCCGCTGCTGAGCTGGTGCGCCATCGCCGCGCTGCTGCTGGTAGGCTATTTCCTGCGCTACAGCCGCACCGGCCGGGCCTTGTACACCGCGGGCGGCAACGCGACGGCGGCGTACTACACCGGGATTAACGCCGGGAAGATGCAGTTTGTCAGCTTCTGCCTCTCCGGCGCGCTGGCCGGGTTCTGCGGCTATTTGTGGATCTCACGTTTCGCTGTCGCCTATGTCGATGTCGCCAACGGTTTTGAACTGCAGGTGGTCGCCGCCTGCGTCATCGGCGGCATCAGCACCATGGGCGGAACCGGTCGCGTGCTCGGCTGCCTGTGCGGGGCGCTGTTCCTTGGAGTGATTAATAACGCGCTACCGGTGATCGGTATTTCGCCGTTCTGGCAAATGGCCATTTCCGGCGCGGTGATCGTCATTGCGGTGCTGCTTAACGAACGAGGCAATAAAGGCCACGGACGGTTAATCCTGCGCGACGCGGCATTAGCCCGACAGAAACAGGCGGTGAAATCATGAGCAAAATGATGATGTCTGAAGAGATGAAAAGCGTCCCGGCCGCGCCGTCGCCGCTGCGCCGCTTGCTGTGCTGGGAAGGGTTTCTGCTGGCGGTAACCCTGGCGGTATTTATGGTTAACGCCCTGGCATCCCCCTGGTTCCTTAATATCTGGAATCTGTCGGACGCCACGTTTAACTTCACCGAAAAAGCGATCATCGTGCTGCCGATGGCGATGCTGATTATCGCCAGAGAGATCGACCTTTCGGTAGCCTCGACGATGGCGCTGAGCTCAACGGCGATGGGCTTCTGCGCGGCAGCGGGTATGGATACGCCGCTGCTGGTGGCCGTCGGGCTGGGCGTGGGGCTGCTGTGCGGCCTGTTCAACGGTATCCTGGTGACGCGCTTTAACCTGTCGTCGATCGTGATCACCATCGGCACCATGAGCCTGTATCGCGGGATAACCTACATTCTGCTGGGCGACAAGGCGCTCAATCACTACCCGGACAGCTTCGCCTGGTTTGGCCAGGGCTACGTGTGGGGCGCGCTCTCTTTTGAGTTTGCGCTGTTTATCCTTCTTGCTGCCGCCTTTACCTTCCTACTGCATAAAACCAACTTTGGCCGCCGGACCTACGCCATCGGCAATAACCCGACCGGAGCCTGGTTCTCCGGGATCAACGTCAAGCGTCACAACCTAGTGCTGTTCGCGCTGGTCGGGCTGATGGCCGGCCTGGCGGCGGTTCTACTGACCTCAAGGCTCGGCAGTACCCGCCCGACGCTGGCGATGGGCTGGGAGCTGGCGGTCGTGACGATGGCGGTACTCGGCGGCGTCAATATTCTCGGCGGTTCCGGCAGCATGGTGGGGGTGATTATCGCCGCTTTCCTGATGGGGCTGGTGACGTTTGGCCTGAGCCTGCTCAACGTGCCGGGCATCGTGATGTCGATCATCATCGGCGCGATGCTGATTGTGGTTATTTCGCTGCCGATTATTACCCGGCGGATGATGCAACGAAGACGAATTTAATTTCCCCTTCACCCTAAATCCCGGAGGCGGTGCTACGCACCTGTCCAGGCTACCGGCCTGCAGACGCCAGTGAACCTGTAGCCCGGGTAAGGCGCCAGCCGCGACGCGGGGGCGGGTGAAGGGAAACGGATTACCCAAATCAACATTAAGGAGAATTATCATGAGTTTTATGTTGGCACTACCCAAAATCAGCCTCCACGGCGCGGGCGCAATCGGTGATATGGTTAAGCTGGTGGCAGGTAAAGGGTGGGGTAAAGCGCTGATCGTCACCGACGGTCATCTGGTCAAGATGGGTCTGCTCGACAGCCTGTTTACCGCCCTGGATGAACAGCAAATGTCTTATCATCTGTTTGATGAGGTGTTCCCTAACCCAACGGAAGCGCTGGTGCAAAAAGGCTACGCGGCATATCGCGAGGCCGGGTGTGATTACCTTATCGCCTTCGGCGGCGGCAGCCCGATCGATACCGCTAAAGCGGTGAAAATCCTCACCGCCAACCCGGGGCCATCGACCGCCTACTCCGGCGTCGGCAAAGTGAAAAACGCCGGGGTGCCGCTGGTAGCAATCAACACCACAGCAGGAACAGCCGCGGAGATGACCAGCAATGCGGTCATTATCGACGCCGAACGTCAGGTGAAAGAGGTGATCATCGACCCCAATATCATTCCCGATATTGCCGTCGATGACGCCAGCGTGATGCTGGATATCCCGCCGTCCATTACCGCCGCCACCGGCATGGACGCGCTGACCCACGCCATTGAAGCTTTTGTTTCCGTTGGCGCGCACCCGCTGACCGATGCCAATGCCCTGGAAGCGATTCGCCTGATCAACCAATGGCTGCCGCAAGCCGTGGACGACGGGCACAATCTTGAAGCCCGCGAGCAAATGGCGTTTGGCCAGTATCTGGCGGGCATGGCGTTTAACAGCGCCGGTCTTGGCCTGGTGCATGCGCTGGCTCATCAGCCGGGCGCTACCCACAATCTTCCGCACGGCGTGTGCAACGCCATCCTGCTGCCGATCATCGAAAACTTTAATCGCCCGAACGCGGTTGCCCGTTTCGCTCGCGTCGCGCAGGCGATGGGCGTCGATACCCGCGGCATGAGCGATGAGGTAGCCAGCATGGAGGCCATCAACGCCATCCGCGCGCTGAGTAAACGCGTCGGCATCCCGCAAGGCTTTAGTCAGCTTGGCGTTAGCAAAGCCGATATCGAAGGCTGGCTGGACAAAGCGCTGGCCGACCCGTGCGCGCCGTGCAACCCGCGCACCGCCAGCCGCGACGAAGTCCGCGAACTGTATCTGGAGGCATTATGATCCGCAAAGCTTTCGTGATGCAGGTAAACCCGGACGCGCATGAAGAGTATCAGCGCCGCCATAATCCCATCTGGCCGGAGCTGGAAGCGGTGCTGAAAGCCCACGGCGCGCACCATTACGCGATTTATCTCGATAAAGAGCGCCATCTGCTGTTCGCCACGGTGGAGATTGAATCCGAAGCGCGCTGGAACGCCGTCGCCGGGACCGAGGTGTGTCAGCGCTGGTGGCAGTATATGCGCGATGTCATGCCAGCCAATCCGGACAACAGTCCGGTGAGCGCAGAGCTCAAAGAGGTGTTTTATCTCGATTAAATCCATGACGGCCCCGCTGCATTTAGCGGGGCCACCGCTTCAGATCGAAGAGCGTTACATCGTTCCGGGAACGGGCGTGGCCCTGAAGGCGTTTACCGCCCTGTCCATCAGCACCCGATCGTCGCTTCCGCTATCCAGTATCGTGTTTTGCGCGGATTCTTTTTCTACCTGCACGGCAACCGCATCAAGCTCCTTTAACCTGGCCGTCGTCAGCAAAGCGCTGACCTGCGCCGCAAAGCAGGCATCCTCTTCGGAGGGCTGCGCCTGCGCCGCTGACGTCTCCGTGGTCGCCACGATATGGTTATTCGCAATATAATTCCCTTTCCCGGAAACCAGCCGGATGATGACCGGTTTTATTCCCAGCGGCTTGAGATACTGGATATCAATCGTTTCGGAAATATGATTGGCAATCAACGAATTATGACTACCATTGATATGCAGCAGACCATAGGCATCATCCAGGCCGTTGTCATAGGTCTGCATCGGCGGCCAGGGTTCACGATCGCGGAAAAAATGATTGGCCGCGATGAGATTCTCCGCACTGTTATTCTCCAGTACCAACATCCCTGGATAAAATGAGTGCAACCGATTACCGGTCACGGTAGAACGAACAACGCCAGATAAATGAACGCTGCTGGCGCCACGCGGAAAGATATTATTGCCAGAAATTAATAACCCACCAAAGTTTTGGGCATAAATCGAATAGCCTTTATAGCCTGCGCCAATCAGGTTATCGGTTATTTTAGAAGCCTGTCCAGCGCCCCGAAGCTCGATGCAGTTGCCGCATTCGGCGATAAAGTTATTATGGATCGCCATAGCATCACTATTGTACGTCGTGAGACCATGCTCAAGATAGATAAATCCCATGCCGGTAATCCGGAAAGCATCCTGAGCGCTGGCGATATAAATCCCGGTTTTGCCGTTAATATAGCTATTTTCCGGATCGTTGTTTCCCAGCCCATCATCAATAAAATGCAAGCCATCAATACAGAAGTTTTCAAACGCCACTGAACTTATTCGCGGTGCTCCGCTGCGTTTCACGTAAAATGCAGCGCCAGCGTGTTCTTCATCACCGGGCTGCGGGCAAAGATCGACCAGGATACGGCTACCACCCGGCCATATATCATGCAAATTCGCCCACTCGTCAGCCGGCGTATTAAAGCGAATACTTGAAGAGACAAACCCGTGTCCGGCGCCCATTATTTTTAAATAACTGATATCAATCAAAACCTGAGTCGTCAGATGATAATCGCCGGGCGGGATATAGATAGCGGCGCCGGGTTTTCCACCATTATTCATGTCGGTTGCGGTTTGCCGATTTTTAATATCGAGAATAATACTGTTGATAACTTCGCCGATATCCTTATACGGATTACCGATATGCCACTGCGTCACGTCATAATAATTATTATGCGTCATGAAGAACCTCCTCTGCTATGAACAGAAAATTAATTAAAAAAACTGTTTTGATTAACACTGATATTTAATGATAAATAATACGGATAGCCTGATCCGCTGGCGATTAATCGCGTCCTTTTTCCAGTTCACGTTTTGCAAGATCGGCTTTGATTTTTTCAAGGAACGCGTTATTCAGCTTGAAGTAGCGCACCAGATACGCGCTGATGAAATAGCTCACCATCGGCAGTAGTGAGAACATCATGATGATGCCCTGAATGGTCTGCGCATTTTGCTGCGGCTCATTAGCGACATAGCCGGTAAACGCCAGAATCCACGCGACGATAGCGCCGGCCACCGCCAAACCCATTTTCAGCATAAAAAGGTTACCCGCGAAGGAGATACCGGTCAGGCGCTTGCCGAACTTCCAGTCACCGTAGTCATCAACGTCGGACATCATCGCCCACAGAATCGGGCCTGACTGAATTAAATGCAGAACGTTAATAATGATGAATAACGCCATCAGCGGGGTCAGGGATTGCGGTTCGATAAACCACAGCGCAAATGACAGAACACCGAGAATAATATTAATAATGCGGAACAGCGCGAGTTTATCAAAGCGATCGGTCAGCGGTTTGGCAAGCACGCTGCCCAGCATATTACAGGCCACACCCAGCGCCATAAACAATGTGATAAATCCGACAGAGGCCTTCATCACATAGGTAGCATAATAAATGGTGACGCCGCCGCGGATGAAGGCCGGGAAAACATTTAGAAAGGTTATAGAGATCATCAATAGCCACTGATCGTTCTTGATAATATCCCGCAGGTCTTTCTTTAATGACTCGTTTTCCTTAACCGACACCACGCGCTCTTTTATGCTGGAAAAGCAGAAGAGGAACATCAGGGTTGCCGCACCGCCCATAATCATCATCGTCAGCTGGAAACCGGAGGCGCGGTCGCCATTACCCAGCCAGTCCGTTAACGGCAAAATAGATGAGGAGATAATTAACGTTGCCAGTCCGTTAAGGAAAAAACGCCATGACAGGCAGCCCATACGCTCTTTCTGATTGAGAGTAATCACGCCGCCAACCGAGCAATAGGGAATATTGATCGCGGTATAAATCAGCGACATCATTAAATAGGTGACCCAGGCATAGATAATCTTGCCATTCATGCTTAGTTCTGGCGTAGTGAACATCAGCACCGCACCCAGCCCAAACGGAAACGCCATCCATAATAACCATGGGCGGAACTTACCCCAACGGGTCACGGTGCGGTCGCAGATGGCCCCCATCAGCGGATCGCTAAAAGCGTCAAAGATACGGATAACCAGGAATAAGGTCCCCACAACTCCGGCACTTAAGCCATACACGTCGGTATAAAACCAGGTCAGATACAGTGCCAGCACGCTCCATATCATTCCTGATCCGGCGTCACCCATGCCGTAGCCGATCTTCTCCCTCAGCCCCAGCTTTTCATAAGCGCTCGGCCTTTCCATTGCGGTAGCAGACATAAATATACCTATTTTTTTATTAAAAGGGACCCATGGCGCCAGTCGTCGCGCCATTGCTAAACATAAATCTTTTACAGGGTAGTAATATTAATTTTTACGCTGCTCTCACGAATAATTAACCGAGAGACAATTTCGTGCATTTCAATACTGTCCGGCTGCTGTTGATATTTCACCATCTGGAAAGCGAGATGAGCGATTTCACTTACCGGCTGCGCAACGCTGGTAATTCTTTTTGTTTGCGCCAGCAAGGTATTATCAAAACTGGCAATCGCAATATCTTCTGGAACGGCGATGCCTTTTGCTTCTAGCCCATCGATAAGATAGTTTGCCGCAATATCGTTATAAACTAACAGACATGTACAGGTTCGCTTCGGCTCGCTGAGTTTCTCAATAATATCATCAAGAATGCTTATATGACCTGAGACCTTCTCACCCTCACCTTTTGTTATCCAGAACGAATTATCTTTGGCAAGCTTTAAACCATGACTCGCTATTTTTTTGCTGTACGACGATACCTTGCGGTTATCAACGCCTTCCTGGGCAACAAAACCAAATGCAACATGTCCGGTGTGTATGAAATGCTCCGCAATACTTTCAGCCCCGCGATCCTGATTAATCGATACAGAATTAAAGAACCGGGACACCTGCGTAACGACGACAACCGGGATTCGGGTAATAGTTAACCATTCTGAAAGACCGGCTTCTGCTTCTGTCGGCACCCATAGCAAACTGTCAATGCCCATCCCCACTAGGGTATGAATAATATGCTTATCTTGTTGCGGTTGATTCTGGTGCGTTTTGACGATCACCGATTTACCGATGTACCGGGCCTCTTCTTCCACTGTCGCCAACAGTTCACAGAAGTGAGGATTGACCAGATTAGGCACAACCACACCAATCAGTCCGGAACATTTACCGCTAAGTTGAAACGAACTTTTGCTGGGAACATAGCAAAGATAATCCATCGCCTCCCGCACCGCCTTACGCGTTTCCGCGACCACGCTGGGATGATTATTCAGGACTCGTGATACGGTTGCCGTCGAGACCCCAGCTCTTTTTGCTACGTCTTTAATCGATGCCATGGTAATTGAATACACCTTCTGACTCCTGGAGCTCACTATAAATTGTGAGCTAAATCGAAAATGTAAGCCAGTTCACATGTTGTCGCGTTACATGGAATGACGTTTAGCCTTCGCAATTTTATTATTCCTTACATAGCTTAAAGACCGGCCTATACAAAAGCATAAATCAGCGTAAAAGAATAATATATTATGTCAAAAAAATATTGCTGGTGGTCGTGTGGGATTTAGCTGAAAGGTATTGAACGCATGAAGGCGCCTCATCCTTTTTGCCGAGTAAACGACAGAGTGTCAGATGACATCTTCACTCAGGATAAGGCATTAGAAGTGCTGGCTTAATTATATATAGCGGCTACTGTTCATTAAAGTAATGTGCAATTTAATAGAATGTACTCTGGCTATAACGATAATTATCAGAAGAAATACTTAAAGCGCACCCGCGCGCCGTAGCGATCGTCATCATCCCCCTGACTCAGCTTGTCGTCGCTGTCGAGAAAGGAGTAATAAGCGCCGAGATAAATATTAAAGTTCTGCATGTTCATGACGTTCGGAATTTGATACGACGCGTGCAAAGTATGAATATTGTAAGTGCCCTGGTCCTTAATCCAGCAGTCGTTCTCGCAAATCACGCCGGCATAATCGCTGATTTTATTATGCGCGTAGATATATCCCAGCTCAAAGCGCCGCCATAGCGCGTTCACCCCGGAGGTGAAATCCTTCTCGTTATTGGCATCCATATAAGCGGTATTCAGGTTTACTACCACACCGTCCGCCGGGTCGCTCTTCAGGCCGTTCCAGGTCATGGTCAGGCCATAGCCGGTGCGGTCAGACTGATCGACGAAGTGACCCTGCGTATTTTTATAGCCGTAGGCATTCTGTACCACGTTCGCTTCCACGGCCGCCGCAACGGAAAATTCATCCTTTGCCCAGGACACCACCGGACGCAGGTACGCCACGTTCTTTTTCTGCTCCATGTCGCGACCGTGATAACCGCCGTCGTTATACAACGAAGTACCGTCTTCCAACAGTGTATTAAGCTCAAAATACCAGTTATCTAACTGTTTACTCAGTAAGAAGTTACCGCCTGCGTCAGAACGACCGCGTCCCTCTTTCATCATATAGATATAGCCATGACCGTCACTGTACAGGTCGTTAGCGGTATTTCCTGAGTGCTCAACGAAGGTATCCTGATTTAACGGGAACATATCGTACGCCTCAAAACGCCCCACTTTCACCTTCCAGTCGTTCTCCTGACCAAAGAAGAAAACCGCATCATCAAGGTTCATCGAACCGGTCATGTCCGCTAGCGGCTGGATAGAGAACCCGGCAAAATAGCCGTTTTCCATTTTACGGATACCGTCAAAACCGAGCAGAATGCGGCCATTTAAATCCCACTTATCATAGGTTGTATCGCTGCCAACGTCGGCATTGGTCATGGCCAGCAAGCCATGTTTGCTTTCCGCATCCATATTGAATTCGACATCGCCGTAGATTTTCAGATCGCCATAGCCGGATAATTTCAGCTCAGGAACTGAAATATTTTTTTTACTCTCAGCGGTCGGGGCCATGCTTTTAACCGCTACGCTGGTTTGCGCCGCCTGTATAGCGGAATTCTGCTTCGCCTGTAAATCCCGCACCTGGCCTTCGGCCACCGCCGCCCGGCTTTCAGCGGCGGCAAGCCGCGCTTCAAGCAGCTCCATCCTTTGTTCCAGCGTCAGATGATTATCTTTCGCTACCGCTGAACCGGTTATCAAAGACAAACCTATGGCTATCGATAATGCTGTTTTATTCATTTTTATTTTCCGGAGGTAAAAGAGGGCCAGGTGAGTCATAAACTCACCCGTATATATTTTTATTTTTTATATCAGGAAGATTTTCTATTTTATTATTGAAGTTCAGCCTGCGAACAGCTGATATTTATTTTTATCCTCATCGGTAATGTCTCTTAATACCCGACAAGGGACGCCTGCGGCGACAACATTTGCCGGTATGGAACGGTTCACCACGCTCCCGGCGCCAATGACCGAGTTTTTTCCGATAGTGACGCCAGGATTGATAATCACCCCGGTGCCCAGCCAGACGCCGTCTTCAATAACCACCGGCAAAGAGAACTGCTGCTGGGTGTGGCGCAGATCCGGATGGATCGGGTGGCCGGCGGTTGAAATCGTCACATTTGGCGCAAACATCACGTTATTACCAATGGTGATCTCAGCATCATCAACCAGCGTCAGATTAAAGTTAGCGTAAAAATTATCGCCAATGGAGATGTGAGTTCCGTAGGCAAAATTAATCGGTGGTTCTATCCAGCATTCTTTACCCACGCGGGCAAACATCCGCTGAATAATGTCGTTTCTTAATTCCTGGTTAAACGGATGGGAGTGGTTGTACTCATAGGCTCGCGCCTTCCCCATCAGCCGCTGCTGCGGTAAGCCATATCCTGAATCAATATAGAGCTCGCCGCTGTTCATTCTTTCTTTCATATCCATCATACAAACCGCTCCTGTCACGGTGACTAATTGCTCCGTTGGCTAAACCGTCATAGCGCTATCGCTAATCTTTTCCGGCTTTGCCTTACCCGATAAGGTAAAGGCGGATATTAGCGTAACGGCCAGGGCAATTCCGCCGAGGATCATATAGGTGTCCTGGAAGCCGATGCGGTCATACATGTTGCCAGCAAAAGCGGAGAGGAAGATCGCCGCCACCTGTTTGGAAAACTGGAAGCCAACCAGATAAATCGTCGCCGACAGGCGGACGTCAAATACGCCGGTGATATATTTAAAGGCCCCTACCAGCAGGAACGGCACTTCCAGCGCGTGGAGCATTTTCAGCGCCACCACTTCCGCAGCCGTCGTGGCAAACGATGAACCGATCATCCTTGCCGCCATCACCATTCCGGCAATCAGTAACGTATTTTTCGCCCCGATGCGGTTAATAATCCACGGCGAGCTGAACATAATAATCGCGTTGCATATTTCCCCGGCGGTGGTCGCAAAACCAAAAGCGCGGGTGCCCGATTCAGGGGTGGCAAAAAAGGATTTAAAGAAGGTGGCAAACTGCTGATCGAAGACGTCATAAACGCAGGCGACGCCGATGACGTACAGAATAAACATCCACATTTTGCGCTGGCGGAACATGCTCACGGCAGTTTTTAAATCCACCGCCGGACGATTAGCCCCTAAAGAATCCATCACCTGTGCGCTCTGACTGGCCTGCGGTTTAGCGATAGCCACCAGCACAACCAGTACCAGCGCGGCGGCGGAGCCCATCCAGAACACCCACTCCGGGTTAACGCTGAACAGCATCCCCGCCGTGGTGGCGCACAGGGCCCAGCCGAGGCAGCCAAAAGTCCGCGCCTTGCCGTATTCAAACCCGCTATTGCGGCTCACGCGTTCGATATAGGCCTCCATCGCCCCGGCGCCGGCGGAGAACACAAAGCCAATATAGGCTCCGCCGCTCAGCGCGCCGAGCCAGATATTGGTTTTCAGCAACGGCGCAAAAACGTAGAGGAAAAAGGGCGCGATCAGCACCAGCAGCACGGTGACAATCCACATCAGATGCTTTTTCAGCCCCAGCTTATCGGAGATCACGCCCAGTATCGGCTGAAAACAGATAGCAAACAGCGACAGGCTGGAGAAAACAATCCCGGTCTCGGTTTTATTCAGGCCGATGACATCCGATAACCAGATCGGCAAAAACGGAAAGCAGGTGGCCATAATGAAAAAGTAGAGAAAGAAGAACAGCCCGAAAATCCAGAAATTGGGGTTGTTTTTATGGGTACAGACGGTCGGGTTCATGGTGTATTCCTCAAAAAGGGCCGCCGCGCGGCCCGTCGTCATCACACGCGTTGCAGGCCAATCAAAATGGCGCTTTCCGGGTCAAGGATTGGCAGCGCCAGCCCCGCCAGTTGCAACCACTCGCCGCTTACGGTCTGCGGCGTCGTCATCCATTCCGGCAGCTTACGCATGGTGTGGCCGCCCTCTCCCGTAATCTGAATATTCGGATGGTCGAGCAGCGTGACCTGGTAGCGCGCTCCCGCTTCCAGTCCCGGCACGCGCAGCGGCGCCATCAGGGTGTAGTCCGGCATCGCCAGCTGGCTGACGAGGAAAATCGCCTGGCTCCGGTCTTCGCTTACCACGCCGTGCGCCAGCGTAGTGGCGTCCGGCATATCGATACGCCACTGCACGCCGTGATGAATCACATCGCGCCACTGCTTATGCAACGCCGCGTATTTGCGGTAGCCGGCACGCTCTTGTTCGTCAGCGCTTACCGGGTCCAGCTCAAGCCCCATATGGCCGAACAGCGCCGTCAGGCCGCGAAACGCAATGCTGTGCTGGCGGAAGGTGGCGTGACAGTGGCGGTTGCCGATATGCGCGCCCATGACTTCCGGCGGGAAGAAGTAGCTCATGCCGCGCTGGATAGTGTTGCGCTCCAGGGCATCGTTATTATCTGAAGCCCAGAAGCGATGGCTGCGCTTCAGCACTTCGTAGTCGATTCGCCCGCCGCCGGAGGAGCAGGACTCAAATTCAATATGCGGGAAGCGAGCCACCAGCGTATCGAGCAGGCGATAGAACTGGCGGGTTTGCGCATCGGCGGCAGCTTTACCGTTATGCCCGGGCTGTACCAGTTCGCGGTTCATATCCCACTTCACATAATCCACCGCGTGCTCGCCCAGCAGCCAGCTCATCCGCTCCAGCAGATAATCAAAGGCTTCCGGGATATTCAGATTCAGCACAAATTGATGGCGCCCGGGAAGCGGCGTATAGCCCGGCAGCGCCAGCACCCAGTCAGGATGCGCGCGGTATAAATCGGAGTCAGGGTTAATCATTTCTGGCTCAACCCAGATGCCGAACTCCATGCCCAGCGATTTTACGTGGTCGATAACCGGGGTCAGACCGTGCGGATATTTTTGCTCATCAAGATACCAGTCGCCGAGCGCCGCCCAGTCGTCGTTGCGCCCTTTAAACCAGCCGTCATCAATGATAAAGCGCTCAACGCCCAGTTCCGCCGCCTCATCCGCCATGCGCATGATGTACTGCGGGTCGTGGTCGAAATAGATCCCTTCCCAGGTATTGAGATGCACCGGGCGCGGTTTGTTGCCCGGAAAGCGAATAATCCGTTCGCGCAGATAACGATGGAACTGCTGGCTCATGCCGTTCAGCCCCTGCGCTGAATAGCTACCGTAGAGGTGCGGAGTCCACAGGGTTTCCCCCTCCGCCAACGCCATTTCGCCCGCCAGATAGAGCGCTTCCGCCTGCAGGTAGCGACGGCCATCGGTTTTCACTTCCGCCCGCAGGCGATGGTTACCGCTCCAGCCCAGATGCACGCCCCATACTTCCCCCTGCATCTCGCTAAAGGCCTGGCTGCCGGTAATCAGCGCCGGAAAATGTTCATGGGAAGTGCGTCCGCGACGGTTTTCCAGCACGAAGCTGTCATGTTCAAGGAGCAGGCGATGGGGCTGGAATTCGCGGATCCAGCGGCCATGAAAGGCCATGACTTCGCGGGCGCGCTCGGCGACCGGTAGCGTGACGGCCAGGCGATCTACCTGCCACGGCTGCGGACGCAGGTTGGTCAAGCCATGGCGAACGCTCAGCACGCCGCTGTTATCAAGCTGAATTTCACTGCATAACCGCAGGCCTGCCTGAGCATCTTCACTGATGAGGGTTAAATTCTGCCCATCCTGCGCCACCTCGGTCGTGGTGAACATCGGCGAAGCGTCCAGCCCCTGACGGTGGCCTTCGATGCCCGGCGCGCCGAACAGGCCGTGACCCAGCTCAGCCATTAAGGTCACCGGTGAATCCACATCAAGACGACCATTGGCCACCGGGCGGGCAATGCTCAGGGCATCCTGCGGCGAAAAATGGCTTAAGTGCGGCCCCCAGTAGATAATTTCGGCGAATGGGCGGGTTTTGATCACCACATCAGCCGCTGCGCTTTGCAGGCGTAAAATCGAATCAGACATCAGACTTCTCCACAACAAGGAATAGCTTACTGTTGATCCGAAACGTTTCGGACGCCAACCAAAACGTTTCGGATCCGTGATCGAGTTCAGGAAATTAATCTGACGGGAGGGGAATCAGGCAGTTTCGCCGGGGATAAATTCAGGCTGCCAGAGCACCTGGAGAGAGGCGAGATCGTCGCCGGCGATTAAGCGGCGAACCATGCTGGCTATCTGGCGGCCCACGCCCTGCCGGGTGGACTGGATCACCGCGCCCACCGGAGTTTCGATGATGCTGTCCTGCGGCAAGCCATCATAAACCACCAGTGAGACGCGATCGGAGCCGGTAAGACGCCCGAGCTGGGCAAGTGCCATCGCCGCGCCGTCGCCGTGGGTGTTGCAATCGGTGACTATCGCCGTAGGCGGTTCGGGCAGACGCAGCAGCTCCATCGTCGCCTGAAACCCTCCGCGGCGGGTGGGCGACACGCTGCGCAGCCAGGTTTCCGCCAGCCCCGCTTCGCGCAGGGCTTGCAGGTAACCATTGCGGCGCTGCGTAATAAACGCCTGATTGTTATTTTCGCTCAGCAGCGCTATACGCTGGTGCCCCTGGCTAATCAGATGGCGGGTTGCGCGGTACGTTCCCGCCTGGTTATCGAAATCAAACCAGGCATAGGGCTGTGGCAGACGGCTGCGCCCCAGGGCGAGAAAAGGAAAGCCGGAAGAGAGCAGCTGAATCAGGCGCGGATCATCGTCCAGAGTATGGGCAACAATCAGCGCATCAACACGACGACTCTGCACCATACGCATATAACCGTGTTTATCGGCCTGTTCGTCATCGGCTATCAGCAGTAAATCGATCTCATAGCGCGCCAGCTCGTGGCTAATCTCGCCGACCATCTCAAGGAAGACGTTGTTATTCAACGGCGCGGGACGCACGGGAAAAACGAGGCCGACGGCGTCGATTTTGCCCATTTTCAGGCGGCGCGCAAAGGTGTTTGGCCGATAGCCGCGACGCTGCGCTTCGGCCTCGACGCGGGCGCGCGTCTCCTGCGACACGTCGTCATAGCCGTTCAACGCGCGGCTGACGGTTGTAACCGAGATCCCAAGTTCTTTAGCAATGGCTTTCAGCGACATAAGTTTCCCTGTCTTCGCGGGAGAATGCGGCTAGTGTCCCGCAATACGGGCATGGCGTCCACCCTGCCGCCGTGACTAGTTCTGCTCGGCGACCAATAGCGCCTGGGTATCCGGTTCCAGCGCCTGGAAAACGTGCTCCCGATCGGCGGGATAGCAGATGTAATCCCCCTCTCCCAACTCTTCCGGCGCCTCCGTCAGGCCGACCCGCGCCCGCCCCTGGGTGATAATAATATGTTCCACGGAACCCGGTGGATGAGGGTGAGAGATACGGTCAGCCCCCGGCTGGGTTAGCAGGAGATAGATATCGCGCCGCGCGCCCGGCGGGCAGGCGGCGAGTAAAATCGCCTGATAGTTTGCCTGCTCGGCAATCACTTTCGTCCCCTCGCCGCGGCGGATCACCTGGGTGGTGTTGACCTGCGGCTCCAGCAGCCGGGCAAAAGGAATATCGAGGGCCACGCACAGCGCCCACAGCGTTTCCAGACTCGGGTTACCGTTACCGGACTCCAGCTGCGATAACGTTGATTTGGCAATTCCCGCCCGTCGCGCAACTTCAGCAAGGGAAAGACCGGTGCGCGCGCGTTCACGAACCAGGCTTTTGGCAATCAGGCTAATTGGCTGAGTCATCCAGCCCTCCGTGTTTTTTATAACGAACGTTTCGTTCGTCTTGAAATACGATTCTGTTGCGTTCATTATAATGGAAATTCGTTCGATATGGCTAAAGAGTATGAAACATCACTTCGCCAGTCTTAAAGGCGACACCCTCAGAGCAATTGTTTTAGTCTGCCTCGCAGTGGGCATCGTCGGTATGTCCTATGGCTCGCTGGCCATCGCCTACGGTTTCCCGATTTGGGTGCCCTTTGTGCTTTCGGTCAGCGTCCTGGCAGGCGCCTCGGAGTTTATGTTTATCGGCATTGTCGCCAGCGGCGGAAATCCCCTGGCGGCGGCGGCGGCCGGTTTACTGGTTAACGCTCGTCATATTCCCTTCGGCGTGACGGTTCGCGACCTGGTCGGCCAGCGCGCCGCCAGCTTCCTCGGCTGCCATATTATGAACGATGAAAGCGTGGTGTTTGGTCTGTCGCAGAAAACCCCCGAGCAGCGGCGGGCGGCCTACTGGCTGTGCGGTCTGGGCGTGGCGCTGATCTGGCCATTGGGCGCGCTATTGGGCGCGGGGGTCGGCAAACTGCTCCCGGCTCCGGAAACCATTGGCCTCGATGCGGTCTTTCCGGCCATTCTGCTGGCGCTGGTGGTTCCGGCATTTAAAAATCGCACCACCTTGATCCGCGCCTGCAGCGGAGCAGCTCTGTCGCTGGCCGCCGTACCTTTTGCGCCGGTTGGTCTGCCGGTTTTACTGTCGCTGTTTGGCCTGCTGACGAGGAGAAAATAATGGGCAATATGACGCTATTTATCGCCGGTATCGCGATTCTGTCGCTGGGCACTTACTTAATGCGCTTAGGCGGAGCGAAGCTCGGCAGTCGGCTGGCCTTTTCTGAGCGCTCACAGGCGCTACTCTCCGATGCGGCAACGGTGCTGCTCTTTTCCGTCGCGCTGGCAACCACCTTCTACGAAGGTGAACATTTTGCCGGGATGGCGCGGGTGCTGGGCGTGGGCTTTGCGGTATTTCTTGCCTGGCGTAAGATGCCGCTGATCGTGGTGATTATCGCCGCTGCCGTGGTGACGGCGCTGCTGCGGATGGCGGGTTTACGATAAAAGCGCCCACAGGCGCTTTTATCATTCTTCAGCCAGTTTAATCACTCAATGTATTAAACCATCTTACGAGCTGGTTATAGCTCGCCATGAGATGTTCAAAGGAGCCATCCACCATTTGCGGGGCGCCATCCATCAACATGGCTTCCCCAGACGTCAGCGGCGTGTTATCGCGAACGCGGCGGACGCGCGTTTTGGCATCCAGAAGGTACTTTTCCGCCGCTTCGATAAACGTCGGGGCTCTGATCTCACGCATCCGGGGACCTTTTTTGGTTTCGCCCTGTTTTGACTTCAATTGCTCAATTTGTTCACCCAGATCCTGGACGAGTTTCATCGCAGCATCGGTATCAAATTTATCCGCCTCAAGCGCCTGGTTAACCTTTTTGCTGGTCAACATAATGGATAGCGAATAGTAATCAAAAGACTTGCCTTCTTTGGCCTCAATCTTTTTCAACTGCTGTTCCTGACGGCGGTTATTAATTTCATGAATCGCTTCTGAGTAAGCATCTGATGCGGGTTTGAACGCGGCTAATGCCTGAATAAACTGAGTATGCAGCGCTTTGCCTTTAGCGAAAGCATCATCTTTATAATCTTGCTGTTCGTAATATTTATTCATCTTATTGATGACTTCTGCCAGCTTAATGGATGAATTAATATAAGGTAAAGCGAGATTATCGATAGGATCCAGCGACGGCTTTAAACTCGAAACGTGCGTCATATTGGCCAGGCACTTATCAAACTCTGCGGAAACATCCGTGATACCACCAACACTCTTTTCTTTTCCGGTGGGACCGACCTTCAGATCGTCTAACCAGCGAGCATAGTATTTAATGCTACGATAAATATCTTCATCGATATCATTATAACACTCAATATATACGCTCATCTTTTCGCTAATAATGCGGTCTGGGCTGGCGTTTTTAACTTCCTTGTTATCTGCACCTGAAGATGCGGATGGACTAGCCGGAGCTGCTGCAGGAGCAGGAGCGCTTTCGGGTAATTTATTATCGTCGCATCCAACAAGCCCCATTAATAAGACGCAGCTTATTGCTGCCGCCAATAAATTCCTTTTCATAACTATCCTTTATTAAAAACAATTAAACCAATCTAAAGACAGGAGGATAAATCATATCGCATAATCGTTTTATGCCGATACAAAAAAAGCGCCCGCAGGCGCTTTTAAACTAATGATGTTATTTAGCCTGACTAAATCTGTGCTGCTATCCAAAGAATAACGCGCTCGATATCCAGCGGTTTTTGCTGATCCACGGTCAATACCGGCCCCAGCCGCATTGGTTCCGCCTGCTGCGCCAGCCGAGCCAGTTCCGGCAGATACTCTTCGCCCGGATGCCCCGGCTTACGATCGTGTAATCGGCTGGCATAGCGCGCCACCGCAAGCTCAGGCGGGATGTGATTCCAGACCTCCAGAACCTTTTCAACGCCCGCTTGTTGTAGCAGCTGCTGCAGCATGTCGCGCGGTTGAAAGCCAAACCAGGCGTCAATGAGCCAGATGCAGCCTGCCGGTGACTGACCGACAATCGACCATATCACTTCATACGCGGCGCAGCCCAGCTGCCGGTTGAAGGACCGATCGATCCCGGTAAAGCACGCCATAAACGGCTCTTTAATACCGTCGATGGCCAGCTGCGGCAGATTAAACGCTGCCGATAGCTGCCGGGTGACGGTGCTTTTACCCGAGGCGGGAATGCCGTTAATTAAAATTACCGTTTTGCAGCCGGGTGTGAGATATCTGTTCATAGCAACGCAACGACCTCCTCCTTGCTGCTGGCGGCCCGCAGCTTCTCCATGGTCTCGTTATTATCGAGCAGAGCGACAATCGCACGAATCCCCTCTTCTATATGGGCATTGCTGTCCTGCGCGCCGAACATAATGACGATATCCGCCTTCTCGCTATTAGCAAACTGAATTGGCTTATCCAGCACAACAAGGCTAAAGCAGTTGCGCTTTACGCCGCACTCCGGTCTGGCATGCGGGATGGCGATGCCCTCATCAAAAACGTAATAGGCGCCATGATGCAGGGTATTATCGATCACCGCCTGACCGTAATCTGCCGAGATATATCCCTTTGCCACCAGCGGGCTGGCCGCCAGTTGGATCACCTTCTGCCAGTCGGACTCCGTGACGCCGACCTGAATCGCATCGGCCTCAATAAGCAGTTCTTTTATCGTCATTATCACTTCCTATATATTACGGCGAATAACATTACGTAACTCATCAATGCGCACAAAAAGCGCATCTATTTCCTGGCGATGCGTATGGCTTTTGGCATATACCGACAGCGCCCGGTTATAAACCAGCATTAATGCTTTCTGTACTTCGCCATTTCCCGGGTCGCCCCGTAATTCGCCTTCCAGCCTGGCGATTTCCCCCGCCAGCTGGCGGGACTGTGCGTCATAATCCTGCGGCGGGCTACTCTCTTTTTTCCACAGCGTTTTCAAAGATTCAAACATAGCGAGCTCCTCCCTGACGGACAGCAGGGCAACGGAATACGATTAAAAATAAAGTATTATTTAAACAGCGCGATTTTTTCCATTAATACCTGGGTGACCGCATTATTCGCCGGAATTAAGAATTTGCGCACGCTGTCGTTAACTTTGCCTTTTTCAAAAGTGGTTTTACATTGATCGACCCACTGAACGTTCATTTCAGTACCGACGTTCACTTTGTTGATGCCTTCCGTTACGGCCAGGCGCATATCATCATCGCTGACGCCGGTACCGCCGTGGAGCACTAACGGTACGCCTGTGGCGGCGCTAATCTCTTTCAGCCGCTGATGCTGGATCTGCGCTTTGCCGGTATAGAGGCCATGTACCGTGCCTACGGAGACCGCCAGCATATCCACCTGCGTCTCCTTCACAAAGCGTTTGGCGTCTTCCACCGTGGTGAAACAAATATCTTCTGCGGCAACGGCTTTGCCATCTTCCGAGCCGCCTATCGCCCCCAGCTCGCCTTCTACCGTGATATTCCGCGGGCGCGCCATCTCCACCACGATACGCGTATTGCCGATATTCTCCTCCAGCCCCAGATGGGAGCCGTCATACATCACTGATGAAAATCCGGCATCCATTGCCGTTTCAATGGCGCTGATATCAGAGCAGTGATCCAGATGCAGACAGGTCGGCACGTTTTCACTTTCCGCGAGCGAGCGCACGGCATCCACCAGTAAACGATAGCCGAGATATTCCGCCGTCCCGGTAGAGATTTGAATCATTAATGGGCTATCGCTTATCTGCGCCGCTTTAAAAAAGGCGGGCAGCATTTCAATACAGTGCAAATTAAACGAGCCAATGGCTTTAAAATCTCTTTCCTGCGCAATTTTCAGAATCGCGTTGAAGTTATACAGACTCATGAATATTTTCCCCTTTTGGCTTAGCTGATTTACCGTTTACGAACCATGCCAGTGCGGCAACAAAAACAATGAACAGAGCAACAAATAGCCAGTTATTCTGGAAGGCGTGGCCCAATACCAGACCGGAACTAATGACGTCAGAATCGCTGAAAGTGACGCCGGTAAAGCCGTAGCTTTCCAGCATCGGCACTAAAATGGCGGGCAGAAAGGTAATAAACAGGCCGTGAATGACGCCGCCAATCATCGCTCCGCGCCGGCCGCCCAGCGCGTTGCCAAACACGCCTGCCGTACCGCCGGCAAAGAAGTTGGTTAACAGGCCGGGCAGGATCATCGCCAGACCAAACATCGGGAATACCAGCATGCCGATAATGGAGCCGACGGTCGTTGCCAGGAAGCCGACAATCACCGCATTGGGCGCATAGGGGAACAGTACCGGGCAATCCAGCGCGGGTTTTGCGTCCGGGACAATGCGCATGGCGATGCCGCGGAATGCCGGCACCAGCTCGTTAAGCAATAAGCGCACGCCGCTATAGAGAACGAATACCCCCGCCACAAACTGTATAGACTGCATAAAGGCGTACATCAGGTAGTTAATACCGCCGGAAAACTGCGCGATATATTCCGGGCCTGCGGCAAGCGCGGGAATGAGGTACATCGGCACCATTACCACCGCCATCGCAAGGTAGGTATCCTGGAGGAACTTAAAGTTATCAGGTAGCTCAAGATCTTCGGTTGAGCGGGAACCTTTCCCGACCACTTTAGCCACCGCCGCCTGCACCAGATAGCCGATGGTGCAGAAGTGCCCCAGCGCCACATCATCGGAACCGGTAATACGTCTGACCACCGGCTGCGCAAGAGCGGGCATCAATACCGCCATTACGCCGCCGAAAATACCGCCGGTTAAAATCAGCGACAGTCCGGTCAGCCCGGCTTTATAGCCGATTACCGCGCCGATGGTCGCCATCCACAGCAGAGCCTGGCCGGTCAGGAAGATATATTTGAGCGGCGTCAGGCGGGCGATAATAATGTTAACGGCAAAAATGACCATCAGGGTCAGCGCCACTTCGGAACCTAATTCACGGTTGGCTAACCCGGCGATGGCGGCAACATCAGTAATGTAGCCTTTCATGCCGAATCCCTGGGTGAAGATATCGTTAAGGAACGTTAGCGTGGCGACAATAATGTTGATTCCGGCCATCATTATTAAGAAACCGAGCAGCGTTTTAAAGGTTCCCTCCGCCGTTTTGCCCGCTGATTTTTTTTGTAAAATCAGGCCCAGCATCGCAATAAATGCAATTAATATCGAAGCCTGGCCGAGCAAATCTTTGACGATAAACTCTACAAAGCTATTCATAATCTGCCACCTTCAGGTTACGCTCTTTTAAGAATGCGACGATTTTGGCTTCAACCTCATCTTTGTCCGTCAGTTTATGCAGTACCACCACACGTTTAATTTCCTCCTCACTGGCATCTGCGGTTAATATATCGGCAAAGGTTTTTTGCGTCAGAATCATGTCTGATTTAAACGCCCCGGCTTCGGAAATTGTGGTATGTTCAATTTGCGCCGGAATTTCCAGTTTCTTTAAAACCGCCTTCGCCGTCATTTCGATGGCAAAGCTAGAACCGAGGCCGCAGCCACATACGCAAAGAATTTTCAGCATGTAGGGTCTCCTCAAATAATATTGAGTTGTTTGGCAAGTTTATAATGGTGTCCTTCGGTATCGACCAGACGTTTTTTCATACTGACTAAATCAATCGGAATAGGTTTGTTACTGGAATTAATTATAATGGCTTTATTTTTCATGCCGGACTGAATGCAGCGAACCACTTCGCAGGCCATAATCGTCCCCTGATAGATTTCTTCGCAGGTCGGGTCGCCGCTGCGTAAGCCGTAGCCCACGATGGTTTTGCGGATGCGTACGCCAATTTGCGGTTCGAGCTGCTTAATCATGGTATCAATGGCCCCCTGAAAACCGGGAGAATACTCTCTGGTGTAGCCTTCAGAGCAGAGGATCACCACGCTATTTTGCTGTTTTAGCTTGTGCTTCACCCGCTCGGCCAGCGCTTCTAACGGCATCTGTGATTCCGGAATCAGGGCAATATCAGCATTAGATTTAATAGCGGATTGCAACGTTAACTCTCCACAATAGCCTCCTAATATTTCAACCATAAATACCCGACCCGGTAATGCTCTTCCGGTATTTCTTAAACGGGAAACTTCTTTAATAATCTGCTCGCAGGCAGTAGAAAAACCAATCGTATAATCGCTGCCGTATACATCATTATCGATAGTCATCCCGACGCCAAAGCAGTTAATATCAAATTCACTCAGCGTATTGAGAAACTGCAGGCTGCCGTCGCCGCCGGCCATAATCAGCACATCGATACGCAATGATTTAATTTTTTTAGCTATGGTTTCATATTCACTGCGCAACAGCTTGCGGCTGGTCCGACCGGATGTGATGATCGGAATAGACGTTATGGAGAAATCAACCAGATCGCGCCACGCAACTTCGTGATGATTTTTATCCAATAACCCGGGTATGCCCCCGTTAAAAACGGTGATATCGGCACTCGCCAGTCTGGCAATCTGAAATATAAAGTTATTAATTCCAGAAACATCGCCACCGCTAATAACAATGCCAATTTTCATTGTCTGCCCCCGCCGTTTTACCTGCCAACATTTTTCCCCGACTTCAAGGCTGTTATTTGCAATAGAGATCACAATATGTCGATAAATTTAGTCACACCTAATATTGACACCGGGTTTATTATCACGTTTTTTGTGATCAATCTCTCCTTTATAAAAGGCGATCGCCTTAACAATTATTTTTTTATTTTCTTTAAGATCATTAAGTTGCCTGAATGAGCCGTTCTGCGGCCAGCTTGACGGTTTCGACCAATAAACCCGGCGGTAATGAAAAGGCGGAAATGTGATAAATAGCGCATTTTTTTGCCTCGGGAGGGTTAACGACTTTCTCATCTGCTGCCTGTCCATTGTTGTAGGGCCCTACGCGCAAAGCTGCATTCCACCTGTTTGGTGCTGATATCGTCGCTCCTCACGGCAAAGGCGCCTACGTAAAGCACCCCAGGGAATAAATTTCAGACAAAAAAAAGCGCCCCTTGGGCGCTCTTTCGACAGTAGCTTTAAGCTTATTTATTCAGTTCAGCGGTCATGTGCACGCGGTTACCGGTAAACGCTTCGGTAATTTTGTAAGACGACGCGCCTGCGGCCTGGGCCTGAGCGGCGATCTTCGCTTCCGCACCGTCCATCGTTGCTGCGGTAGCGGTGACGGTTTCCGCAGCAAAGGAACCAAAAGAAGCGGAAAGTGCGATAACAGCGACAAAAGTTTTGATGCTTTTCATGAGATAAACCCTTTACGTTAGTTGTTTTGATAAGGCGCCGTGCCTTGGTGTGATAAATAGTAGCCCTCACATCGCCAAACAAAAAGTGGAAGGATTTGCTGTTATCATTCAAAAAAACTGACTTAATTTTAACCTGCAATTAACCGCTGCGGATGCGTGTATACGGTTGCCCTACCCGGCTTGCAGAAGCCCACCAGCGTCAGGTTACAGCGCTCAGCAACTTCAACCGCCAGCGTGGTCGCGGCAGAGACCGCAAAAAGAATTTCCACCCCGCACATCGCCGCCTTCTGCACCATTTCATAGCTGGCGCGGCTGGAGACGAGCGCCGCACCGTTCTGCCAGGCGCCATCAGCTTCCGCGCGGTGTCCGAGGAGTTTGTCCAGCGCCACGTGGCGGCCAACGTCTTCGTGGCCGCCCGCGAGCTCGCCGGAAAGCGTTACCCAAGCCGCCGCGTGCGTGCAGCCGGTAAGGCAGCCTATTGGCTGAAAATCCCGCAGATGCGCCAGCGCGCGATCGAGGTTCGCCAGATCGAACGTCTGGGTAAAAGGCAGAGGCTGCACGGGCTTACCAATATCGTTGAGCTGTTCCACGCCGCATACGCCACAGCCAGTGCGGCCGGCTAGCGCACGACGGCGCTCTTTTAATCCCATAAAGCGGCGGCTGGAGAGCTCAATTTGCACTTCCAGGCCGTTACAGGCCTGAACGACGTCGATGCCATAAATCTCGCGCCGGTTCTCTATAATCCCTTCGGATAAGGAAAAGCCGACGGCGAACTGCGCCAGGTCTTTCGGCGTCGCCATCATCACCACGTGCGAGATGCCGTTATAAACCAGCGCAACGGGTACCTCTTCAGCTAACTCGTCTGGCTGAGGATGTTGCAAATTTGGGCGCTTCCAGAGCGATACCTGGCGATAACCTGTGATATCGGTCACATTTTCGATTTGTTCAAGAGGCTTCTTGTTCACTTTGTCTTAACCGTATTGGAACAGGCATACACACAATGTGGTATTCTGTTTATATCCCTCCGGGAACGAGGGAAATTACCCCCAATTCTGAACCTTTGCGGCCCTTACCGCAAAGCAAATAACTATACGTGACAATGTCGAAACAAGGAGCGAACCATGCAGGTCAGCAGAAGGCAGTTCTTTAAGATCTGCGCTGGCGGTATGGCAGGAACCACGGCAGCGGCGCTGGGCTTTGCGCCCGGTTTAGCGCTAGCGGAAACACGGCAGTACAAGCTGCTGCGCACCCGCGAAACCCGTAACACCTGCACTTACTGTTCCGTTGGCTGTGGGCTGTTAATGTACAGCCTCGGCGACGGCGCAAAAAATGCCAAAGCGTCTATCTTCCATATCGAAGGTGATCCGGACCATCCGGTCAACCGTGGTGCGCTCTGCCCTAAAGGGGCCGGTCTGGTAGACTTTATCCACTCCGAAAGTCGCCTGAAATTTCCAGAATATCGCGCGCCAGGCTCTGATAAATGGCAGCAAATCAGCTGGGATGAAGCATTCGACCGTATCGCTAAGCTGATGAAAGAAGACCGCGACGCCAACTTTGTCGCGCAGAATAGCGAAGGCACCACCGTCAACCGCTGGCTGACCACCGGTATGCTGTGCGCCTCCGCCTCCAGTAACGAAACCGGTTATTTAACCCAGAAATTTACCCGCGCGCTCGGTATGCTCGCGGTCGACAACCAGGCGCGCGTCTGACACGGACCAACGGTAGCAAGTCTTGCTCCAACATTTGGTCGCGGTGCGATGACCAACCACTGGGTCGACATAAAGAACGCCAATCTTATCGTGGTGATGGGCGGCAACGCCGCTGAAGCTCACCCGGTTGGGTTCCGCTGGGCGATGGAAGCCAAGATCCACAATGGCGCGAAGCTAATTGTGATCGATCCGCGCTTTACGCGTACCGCGTCGGTGGCTGATTTCTATACCCCCATTCGTTCCGGTACTGACATTACCTTCCTGTCAGGCGTCATCCTGTACCTGTTGAACAATGAAAAGATTAACCGTGAATATACCGAAGCCTATACCAACGCCAGCCTGATCGTGCGTGAAGATTACAGCTTTGAAGACGGTTTATTCAGCGGCTATGACGCCGAAGCCCGCAAGTACGACAAAACGTCCTGGAACTATGAGCTGGATGAAAACGGCTTTGCTAAACGCGATACCACGCTGCAGCATCCGCGCTGCGTCTGGAATTTGCTGAAGCAGCACGTTTCCCGCTATACGCCAGAAGTTGTCGAAAATATTTGCGGGACGCCAAAAGCGGACTTCCTGAAAGTCTGCGAGTACATTGCGGAAACCAGCGCTCCTGATAAAACCGCGTCTTTCCTGTACGCACTGGGCTGGACGCAGCACTCCATCGGCGCGCAGAACATTCGCACCATGGCGATGATCCAGCTGCTGCTCGGTAATATGGGCATGGCGGGCGGCGGCGTAAACGCCCTGCGCGGCCACTCCAATATTCAGGGTCTCACCGACTTAGGATTGCTGTCGCAGAGCCTGCCTGGCTATATGACGCTGCCGAGCGAGAAACAGACTGACCTGCAAACCTACCTCGCCGCCAATACGCCGAAACCGCTGTTGAAGGATCAGGTGAACTACTGGGGTAACTACCCGAAATTCTTCGTCTCAATGATGAAGGCCTTCTTTGGCGATAAAGCAACGGCGGAAAACAGCTGGGGCTTTGACTGGCTGCCGAAGTGGGACAAGGGCTACGACGTCCTGCAATACTTCGAGATGATGAATCAGGGTAAAGTGAATGGCTATATCTGCCAGGGCTTTAACCCGGTAGCCTCGTTCCCGAACAAAAACAAGGTTGTTGCGTCGCTGTCGAAGCTGAAGTTCCTGGTGACCATCGATCCGCTCAACACCGAAACCTCCACTTTCTGGCAAAACCACGGAGAGTCGAACGACGTCGATCCGGCGAAAATCCAGACCGAAGTGTTCCGCCTGCCGTCCACCTGCTTCGCCGAAGAGAACGGTTCCATCGTTAACTCCGGCCGCTGGCTGCAGTGGCACTGGAAAGGCGCTGACGCCCCGGGGATTGCGGCCACCGACGGTGAAATCCTCGCCGGTATCTTCTTACGCCTGCGCAAGATGTACGCCGAACAGGGCGGACCGGCGCCGGAACCGGTGCTGAACATGACGTGGAACTACGCCACGCCGCATGAACCGGCATCGGAAGAAGTGGCGATGGAGAGCAACGGCAAGGCGCTGGCTGACATCACCGACCCGGCAACCGGTGCTGTGATCGTCAAGAAAGGCCAGCAGCTCAGTTCGTTTGCGCAGCTGCGTGACGACGGCACGACCTCCAGCGGCTGCTGGATCTTCGCCGGCAGCTGGACGCCTGACGGCAACCAGATGGCCCGTCGCGATAATGCCGATCCATCTGGCCTTGGCAATACCCTCGGCTGGGCATGGGCGTGGCCGCTTAACCGCCGTATCCTGTATAACCGCGCCTCCGCTGATCCGCAGGGTAAACCGTGGGATCCGAAGCGTCAGCTCCTGAAATGGGACGGCGCGAAGTGGGGCGGCGTGGATATTCCAGACTACAGCGCCGCGGCGCCGGACAGCGATGTCGGGCCGTTTATCATGCAGCCGGAAGGGATGGGACGTCTGTTCGCTATCGATAAGATGGCGGAGGGGCCGTTCCCGGAACACTACGAGCCGTTTGAAACGCCGCTGGGCACTAACCCGCTGCACCCGAATGTCGTCTCTAACCCGGCCGCTCGCGTCTTTAAAGGCGACCTTGAGCAGATGGGCAAAGCGGAAAAATTCCCTTACGTCGGTACCACTTACCGTCTGACCGAGCACTTCCACTACTGGACCAAGCACGCGCTTCTCAACGCCATCGCGCAGCCGGAGCAGTTTGTGGAGATCGGCGAGAAGCTGGCGAACAAGCTCGGCATCGCCCATGGCGATACCGTGAAGGTCTCCTCTAACCGCGGCTATATTAAAGCCAAGGCGGTGGTGACCAAGCGTATTCGCACGCTGAAAGCGGACGGCAAGGATATCGATACTATCGGTATTCCGATTCACTGGGGCTACGAAGGCGTGGCGAAGAAAGGGTTTATCGCCAATACCCTGACGCCGTTTGTCGGGGATGCGAACACGCAGACGCCGGAGTTCAAGGCTTTCCTCGTGAACGTGGAAAAGGCGTAACGGAGACGAATTATGGCTTATCAATCGCAAGACATTATCCGTCGTTCCGCGACTAACGGCTTCACCCCCGCGCCGCACGCGCGGGACCATCAGGAAGAGGTGGCGAAGCTTATCGACGTCACGACCTGTATCGGCTGTAAAGCCTGTCAGGTGGCCTGCTCCGAGTGGAACGACATTCGTGATGAAGTGGGTCATAACGTCGGGGTGTACGATAACCCCGCCGATCTGACCGCCAAATCCTGGACCGTGATGCGCTTCTCGGAAGTGGAGCAGAACGACAAACTGGAGTGGCTCATCCGTAAGGATGGCTGTATGCACTGCGCCGATCCGGGCTGCCTGAAGGCCTGCCCGGCGGAAGGGGCAATCATTCAGTATGCCAACGGCATCGTCGACTTCCAGTCTGAGCAGTGCATCGGCTGCGGCTACTGCATTGCTGGCTGCCCGTTCAACGTGCCGCGTCTGAACCCGGAAGACAACCGCGTCTATAAATGCACACTGTGCGTGGACCGCGTTAACGTTGGCCAGGAACCGGCCTGCGTGAAAACCTGCCCGACCGGTGCTATCCACTTTGGCTCCAAAGAGGATATGAAAACGCTGGCAGGCGAGCGCGTCGCCGAGCTGAAAACCCGCGGTTATGACAACGCAGGTCTGTACGATCCAGCAGGCGTTGGCGGCACGCACGTGATGTACGTGCTGCACCACGCCGACAAGCCGAATCTCTATCACGGCCTGCCGGAAAATCCGGAAATCAGCGCTACCGTGAAGTTCTGGAAAGGGATCTGGAAACCGCTGGCCGCGGTCGGATTTGCGGCCACCTTCGCCGCCAGCATCTTCCACTACGTCGGCGTCGGTCCGAACCGCGCGGAAGAGGAAGAGGACAATCTGGATGAAGAGAAAGACGAGGTGCGCAAATGAAAAGACGTGACACCATCGTGCGCTACACCGCGCCGGAGCGAATCAACCATTGGGTCACCGCCTTCTGCTTCGTGCTGGCGGCGGTGAGCGGGCTGGGCTTTTTCTTCCCGTCCTTCAACTGGCTGATGCAAATCATGGGCACACCGCAGCTGGCGCGCATTCTGCACCCGTTTGTGGGCGTGATCATGTTTGCCTCGTTCATCATCATGTTCTTCCGCTACTGGCACCACAACCTGATCAACCGGGACGATATTTTCTGGGCGAAGAATATTCGCAAGATTGTCGTCAACGAGGAAGTGGGCGATACCGGACGCTATAACTTCGGCCAGAAATGCGTGTTCTGGGCGGCGATTATCTTGCTGGTGCTGCTGCTGGTCAGCGGGGTGATTATCTGGCGTCCGTACTTTGCGCCGGCGTTCTCCATCCCGGTTATCCGCTTCGCGCTGATGCTGCACTCCTTCTCTGCGGTGGCGCTGATTGTGGTGATCATGGTGCATATTTACGCCGCGCTGTGGGTGAAGGGCACGATAACCGCGATGGTGGAAGGCTGGGTCACGAAGACCTGGGCGAAGAAGCATCATCCGCGCTGGTATCGTGAAGTCCGCGAAAAGCAGGATAAGCGCCAGTCGTAAGCGTGCGCTTTGCTGGTCTTATAAATGGCGTCGTATATCGACGCCATTTTTTTGCGGATACCGTTCGCTTTTGCTGCCTCCAGCCCTCATGCACCGCAGGCGGGATTGGCACTCTTCCCGCTTCGCTAAACTCATGGGACAGGATGGCTAATCCTAACGGTGCATAGTCTGGGGTATCGATATCAGGTATCGTAGCGCACACATTGCGATGTCATGGGTATATCCCGTATGCCGATTACGGTTATCATTAATGACATCACCAGAGCGGGCGCATGATGCCCGCCAAATCACAGAGCGGACGCGACCATCGCCGAATCTGCTGAAACCAGGAAGTGACTGAATGAGCATTCGTATCATCCCGCAAGATGAGCTGGAAAAGAGCGAGAAACGCGCGACGGATATGATTCCACCGTTGTTGTTTCCTCGACTCAAAAATTTATATAACCGTCGTGCCGAGCGCCTGCGCGAACTGGCTGAAAATAATCCGCTGGGGGATTATCTGCGCTTTGCTGCGCTTATCGCCCACGCGCAGGAAGTGGTGCTGTACGATCATCCCCTGCAGATGGATCTCACCGCACGCATTAAAGAAGCGAACGATCAGGGCAAACCACCGCTCGATATTCACGTTTTACCGCGCGACAAGCACTGGCACAAGCTACTGCATTCGCTGATTGCCGAACTGAAGCCCGAGATGAGCGGCCCGGCGCTGGCGGTTATCGAGAATCTGGAAAAAGCGTCAGAGCAAGAGCTGGAACTGATGGCAAGCGCGCTATTTGTCTCCGATTTTGCCTCCGTTAGCAGCGATAAAGCACCGTTTATTTGGGCCGCGCTATCGCTCTATTGGGCGCAGATGGCCAGCCTGATACCCGGTAAAGCTCGCGCCGAATACGGTGAGCAGCGTCAATTCTGCCCGGTTTGCGGCTCGATGCCGGTCTCCAGCATAGTGCAAATTGGCACCACTCAGGGCCTGCGCTATTTGCACTGCAACCTGTGTGAAACCGAGTGGCACGTGGTGCGCGTGAAATGCAGCAACTGCGAACAGACGCGCGATCTGCACTACTGGTCTTTAGATAACGAGCAGGCGGCCGTTAAAGCCGAAAGCTGCGGCGACTGCGGTACCTACCTGAAGATTCTTTATCAGGAAAAGGATCCCAAAGTAGAAGCCGTGGCCGACGACCTCGCCTCACTGGTGCTGGACGCACGGATGGAACAAGAGGGCTTTGCCCGCAGCTCCATCAACCCGTTCCTGTTCCCGGGAGAGGGGGAGTAACGGCGAGCAGCATGTCGGGCAGCCTCTTCTGCTGCCCGACTTACAAATGATAAAGCGTAATCACTCCCGGTATGCCGGCAAAACTTTTGCTTTGCGCGTGACCAGTTCATAACGATCTATTTGCGCTGTTGCCAGTACGATGGCATCCGGCAGCTTTATCCCATACTCCTCCCTGCGATTGCTGCTTCGTCCAGCAATGGGTTTCACTTTTGCGAGCCGCTTTCCAGAATCACTTCCCAACGAAAATCCCCGGTTTTCTTTTGCTCACGATCAGGCTATAAACCTGTATATCCAAACAGGTTAAGGGAATAAAAATGGCGCTTGAAAAGGGTATTGCAATACAGGTGCGGGAGTTTATCGAGGCGGGTCGCCCCTCATCGCGCGCTCAGAGTATTGATGACCGGAGACGCGGCTATATCGCCAGCACGGTACTGGCTGGAGAGCAAGAAAAGCGCGTTCAGGTAGAAGATATCGAGCTCGAAGGCATGACATTTCGCATTGTCTCCCCCCTCAACGCCTCAGGCGCTCTCCCTGCGGTCATCTATTTTCACGGCGGCTGCTTTATCAGCGGTGGTTTCGCCACGCATGACCATCAGCTCCGTCAGCTGGCTTACCACAGCGCCGGGGGTCATCTGGCCTTGGTCACCGCTCTGCGGCTGAAAACCACCCGGGCATGGCAACCCGCGCAGCTTGTTTTGATTTACCCGATGCTGGATGCCACCGCCAGTATGAAGAGCTATATCGATAACGGTAAAGATTACATTATCACCGAAGACACTCTGCTCAGCGGCTATGAAATGTACCTTTCGTCGACGACACTCCACCACCCGGAAGCCAGCCCGCTATGGCGTAAAGACTTTAACGGCTTACCGCCGGTGCATATTCTGACGGCAGAATACGATCCTTTGCGTGATGAAGGCGAAGCGCTTTACCAGCGCCTGCTTGAACAGGGCGTAGAGTGCACCTGTCAGCGCTATCTCGGAGTGATTCACGGCTTCTTCCAGCTGGGCGGTATCAGCCCAGCGGCAGCCAGCGCGATGAGAGATATCGCCTGGCGGGTAAAATCACCGGGCCAGTAGATAAGCGTAAAGGGAGGCTACTCCTCTTCGTTGCCACCCTCTTCATAAGAGCCGAACGGCTTCGCAGGAAGCACGATATAGATACCCTCAAAAACCGCGCCGAGCCGATTGTCACCGAATAGCTCAACCTGCAGCTGAACGCGCGCTTTGCGCCCACGCGCCAGGCGATCGAGATCGCCGCTTAATGAGCCGAGATCGGCAACAGCGCTGGGGCGTCCGCTAATGGGCTGACTGTAACGAATATGAGCATCTGCGAGAATAATTGTGCCGCCAAGATGCCGCTCGCGCAGCATCAGCCAGATAAGCCCCCAGCCGGTTAACGTTGCCTGCGAAAACAGGCTGCCGGCAAACAGCGTATGGTGGGGATTCTGGTTACCGGCTTCCGGCATAGTGGTGATAAACTTTTGCCCGGTATACTGCTGAATACGCACGCCCATTTTTTCACTAAGAGGGATGTGCTGATACCAGGCCTGCTGCAGCTGAGCGCACCAGTCGCCGCGATGTAAAATATCGTCCAGCGAGGCTATTGGCTTAATCATCAAAAAATGACGAATCGGCGTGGTGGTCGGCGTCGTGATTTCACCCTGGTTCACAAACCCGAGCTTGGCAAAGAATTCTACCGCGTCTTCACGGGCGCTACAGGTCACGCGCTTAACGCCTTCCTGACGGGCGACGGACTCCAGCGTCATCGCCATCAGGGTTCCCAGCCCCTTATCCTGTACTGACGGATGTACGGCCATAAAACGGATCGAGGCTTCGTTTTCCGCGTTCACATACAGTCGCCCAACGGCAACCAGATTACCCTCTTCATCGACCACCATTTGATGGTGCGCCATCGCATCCCACGCATCGCGCTCGGACCCTTTCGGCTGATGCAGCGGCTTACGCAGCATCTCCCAGCGGAACTGGTAGTAGCTCTCTAACTCTTCTTCTGTTTGCGGTACGCGAAGGTGATACATAGCTGTACTCTCTTTTGTTACCCGCAGCCTGCCCGGAAGCTGGCTCATACCTGCAACCAAAAGGTCACAGGACCATCATTCACCAGAGAAACCTGCATATCGGCAGCAAATCTCCCGGTCTGCGTATTCATTTTCTGCTGGCGGCAGCGCTCAACGAAATACTCGTACAGCGCTTCCGCTTTATCCGGTGCCGCGCCTTTAGAAAATCCAGGACGCATCCCGCGCTCGGTATCCGCTGCCAGCGTAAACTGTGAAACCACCAGCACGCTGCCGCCAGCCTGCTGCACATTAAGATTCATTTTGCCTTCAGCATCGCTAAAAATACGGTATCCCAGCACGCGTTCGCACAGGCGATTCGCCTTTTGCTCATCATCGTCTCTCTCGACGCCTAACAGCACCAGAAGCCCGGGACCGATTTCGCCCGTCACTTCATCCTCCACGGTAACGCTAGCTCGGGATACGCGTTGAATTAATGCAATCATGATTGTTCTGTTTCTTCTTTTTTCAGTTTGCGGTATTCACCGAGAGTGACAGTAATTTCAGCGCCAAGCAAGACGATACACCACGTCCAGTACACCCAGACGAACAAAATGGGTACCACGGCAAGCACGCCATAAATCAGCTGATAGGACGGGAACGCAGTGATATATAAAGCAAAAGCTTTCTTCCCCGCCTCAAAGAGCAGCGCCGCAACCAGGGAACCGATTATCGCATCGCGGTTACGGACCTCGGCCGTCGGCACAATGCTGTATAGCAGCCAGAATGCCACCCACGATAAAATGAGCGGAAAAATACGCAGCACATCGTCAATCACGCTATTCAGATCGCTGGCCCAGCGTAACGACAGGAGATAGGAGCTGATCGCAAGGCTGGCCCCCGCCAGCAGCGGCCCCAGCGTGAGGATCATCCAATAGACGGCAAAGGAGTAGGTTTTTGGCCGGGTTCGGGTGCTGCGCCAGATAGTATTCAATGCGCTATCAATGGAATACATCAGCAGCAGCGATGTCACAATCAGGCCGAAAGCGCCCACGGCGGTCATCCGACTGGAGTTGGCGACAAACTGCTCGATATAGCCCTGAATCACATCGCCGGTGGTCGGAATAAAATTGGCAAAAATAAAGTGTCGAATCTGGATACTGACATCAGAAAACATCGGAAAGGCCGCAAACAGCGCAAATATAACGGCGATAAGCGGCACCAGGGAGAGTAACGACACATAGGCCAGGTTTCCCGCCAGGGTCGTCATATGATCTTCATCAATACGCCGCCATAGCAGCTTCAGCCAGGCCACCAGCGGCCGCAGATGGCGCGCTGTTTTTTGATGAACGGTTTTTAGCATAGCTGCTTCGCAAAGTAGTTCGGTATCGTCTCCTTTCCGGTTACCAGAATTGACGTGATACCTAACTGATCAGCGCCGGCAATATTATCCGCGTTATCATCGAAGAAAACCGTATCCTCTGCGGAGAAACCTTCCGATTCGAGCACGCTCTGGTAGATCCGCGCTTCGGGTTTACGCATCCCCATCTCCTGGGAGAGATAGATATGGTCAGCCACGGCGCGTATTTCTGGATATTCATCCGGCCAGAAGGTGGTATGCAAACGGTTAGTATTGGACAGGACCACGACTCGATGCCCCTGCTCGCGTAATTTTTGCATAATTGCCGTCACCTCCGGTCGCAGGGCGACGAAAACCGCCTGCCAGCCGTGGGAGAACTGCTCGTAGCTAAGCGGCATGTTCATTTCGTGGCACATCGCCGCCGCAAAATCCTCATCGCTAATTTCGCCGCGCTCGTGCTGATGGAACGCTTCACCCATAGTGAAATGCTGCTTCAGCGTCGCAAGAGGGATCCGCGTTAAATCGCTCCACGTCCCGAGCACCCGGTTGAAGTCAATATCGACAATCACATTACCTAAATCAAAGATATAGAGCATGGCCCTCTCCTTTTGCACCGTGGAAAATTAACTGTAGCGGGAAAGGGGGAGTTTGACTATGGGTGGCAGGGCTTTGTACAAAAAAGAAACCCTGCCATTGAGGCAGGGTTCAGATAGCGAAAAGAAGCGTTAATTACTCTTCTTTCGCGCCGCGCATTGCGCGTTTACGGTCGTTCTCGGTCAGATGACGTTTACGGATACGAACGGAAGTCGGGGTAACTTCAACCAGTTCGTCGTCATCGATGAACTCCAGAGCCTGCTCCAGGGTCATCTTAACCGGTGGAACCAGAACCGTTGCTTCGTCAGTACCGGACGCACGCATGTTGGTCAGTTTCTTACCAGTCAGGCAGTTTACCGTCAGGTCGTTAGAACGGCTGTGAATACCGATGATCTGGCCTTCGTAAACTTCTGCGCCGTGGCCCAGGAACAGCTTACCGCGATCCTGCAGGCTGAACAGCGCAAACGCCACCGCTTTACCCTGACCGTTGGAGATCAGAACGCCGTTCTGACGCTGACCCACATCACCCGCACGAACGTCATCGTAGTGGCTGAAGGTGGAGTACAGCAGACCGGTACCGGAGGTCATGGTCATGAATTCTGAACGGAAGCCGATCAGACCACGGCTTGGGATCACGTAGTCGAGACGTACGCGGCCTTTGCCATCAGGATTCATGTTTTTCAGGTCGCCTTTACGCTCACCCAGCGCCTGCATAACAGACCCCTGGTGCTGCTCTTCGACGTCCAGCGTCACGTTCTCGAACGGCTCTTGCTTACGGCCGTCGATTTCGCGGAAGATAACTTTCGGACGGGAAACCGCCATTTCGAAACCTTCACGACGCATGTTTTCGATAAGAACGGACAGGTGCAGTTCACCACGGCCAGAAACGCGGAATGCGTCTGCATCCGGAGTTTCTTCAACGCGCAGCGCCACGTTGTGCACCAGCTCTTTATTCAGGCGGTCAAGGATCTGACGAGAGGTAACGTACTTACCTTCTTTACCGCAGAACGGAGAGGTGTTAACGCAGAAGAACATGGAAACGGTCGGCTCATCGACAGACAGCGCCGGCAGCGCTTCAACATTCTGCGTATCGCAGATGGTGTCAGAGATGTTCAGCTCGCCCAGACCGGTGATCGCGATGATATCGCCCGCTTCAGCGATGTCGCTCTCGATACGCTCCAGACCCAGGTGGGTCAGAACTTTACCGACTTTACCATTACGGGTTTTGCCTTCGCTATCAACGATAGTGACCTGCTGGTTCGGCTTCACTTTACCGCGCTTGATGCGGCCGATGCCGATGACGCCAACGTAGTTGTTGTAGTCCAGCTGGGAGATTTGCATCTGCAGCGGGCCATCAAGGTCAACGTTCGGTGCCGGTACGCGATCGACGATAGTCTGATACAGCGGAGTCATATCCTCAGCCATATCTTCGTGATCCAGACCCGCAATACCGTTCAGCGCGGAAGCGTAAACGATAGGGAAGTCCAGCTGTTCGTCGGTAGCATCAAGGTTAACGAACAGGTCGAATACCTGATCGACAACCCAGTCAGGGCGCGCGCCAGGACGGTCAACTTTGTTGATAACAACAATCGGCTTCAGACCGTGGGCAAAAGCTTTCTTGGTGACGAAGCGCGTCTGCGGCATCGGACCATCAAAGGCATCAACCACCAGCAGCACAGAATCTACCATGGACATGACACGTTCAACTTCACCACCGAAGTCGGCGTGCCCAGGGGTATCAACGATGTTGATACGGTAATCATTCCATTTGATAGCAGTGTTTTTAGCGAGGATGGTAATCCCACGCTCTTTCTCCAAATCGTTGGAGTCCATCACTCGTTCTTGTGCTTCAGTACGCGCGTCGAACGTACCAGATTGCTGTAGCAGCTTATCAACCAGGGTAGTTTTACCATGGTCAACGTGCGCGATGATGGCGATATTACGCAGATTTTCGATCACAACTTTGCCTCAGGCATTAGAAATAGCGCGTTATTGTACACGGATTAATCGCAGTACAAAACAGGATCACAAACATCCTCCGCAAACAAGTATTGCAGAGATTCTTTGTGATCGCTTTCACGGAGCATTAAAAGGGTTATTCGAGTCCAATTGCACCAAATAAGTGCCCAACGTTCACACAAATGCACTATATTGGTGCAATGCATTCATTTTGGTGCAGCCCTTTTGCACGATGACGTGCATGATAACGCCTTTTGGGGGCAATTTAAAAGTTGGCACAGATTTCGCTTTGTATTTTTTAAGGCAACAACGCCACTTTTAGTAGCAAAAAAGTTTTCGTTTCCACGACGACACAGACCAATCCGGGAGAGTTTAAGTATGTCCGCTGAACACGTTTTGACGATGCTGAACGAGCATGAAGTGAAGTTTGTCGATCTGCGCTTCACCGATACCAAAGGTAAAGAACAGCACGTAACTATTCCTTCTCATCAGGTAAATGCCGAATTCTTCGAAGAAGGCAAAATGTTTGATGGCTCCTCGATTGGCGGTTGGAAAGGTATTAACGAATCCGACATGGTTCTGATGCCGGATGCAACCACCGCGCTGATCGACCCGTTCTATGAAGAACCGACTCTGATCATCCGCTGCGACATCCTGGAACCCGGCACTCTGCAGGGCTATGACCGCGACCCGCGTTCCATTGCTAAGCGCGCTGAAGAGTATCTGCGCTCTACCGGCCTGGCTGACACCGTACTGTTCGGGCCAGAACCAGAATTCTTCCTGTTCGATGACATCCGTTTTGGTGCGTCCATTTCCGGTTCCCACGTCGCTATCGATGATATCGAAGGCGCATGGAACTCCTCCACCAAATACGAAGGCGGCAACAAAGGCCACCGTCCGGGCGTGAAAGGCGGTTACTTCCCGGTTCCGCCGGTAGACTCCTCTCAGGATATCCGCTCCACCATGTGTATGATCATGGAAGAGATGGGCCTGGTTGTTGAAGCTCACCACCACGAAGTGGCGACTGCCGGTCAGAACGAAATCGCCACCCGCTTTAACACCATGACCAAAAAAGCGGATGAAATTCAGATTTACAAATACGTTGTGCACAACGTCGCACACCGTTTCGGCAAAACCGCGACCTTCATGCCAAAACCGATGTTTGGCGATAACGGTTCCGGTATGCACTGCCACATGTCCCTGTCCAAGAACGGCGTAAACCTGTTCTCCGGCGACAAATACGCGGGCCTGTCTGAACAAGCGCTGTACTACATCGGCGGCGTAATTAAACACGCTAAAGCGATTAACGCCCTGGCTAACCCGACCACCAACTCCTACAAGCGTCTGGTCCCGGGCTACGAAGCGCCGGTAATGCTGGCTTACTCTGCCCGTAACCGTTCCGCGTCTATCCGTATTCCGGTTGTCACCTCTCCGAAAGCGCGCCGTATCGAAGTGCGCTTCCCGGACCCGGCGGCTAACCCGTACCTGTGCTTCGCCGCGCTGCTGATGGCTGGCCTTGACGGTATCAAGAACAAAATCCATCCGGGCGAAGCCATGGATAAAAACCTGTACGATCTGCCGCCGGAAGAAGCGAAAGAGATCCCACAGGTTGCAGGCTCTCTGGAAGAAGCACTGAACGCGCTGGACGCAGACCGTGAATTCCTGACCGCCGGCGGCGTATTCACCAACGACGCTATCGATGCTTACATCGCCCTGCGTATGGAAGAAAACGACCGCATCCGTATGACTCCGCACCCGGTTGAATTCGAGCTGTACTACAGCGTCTGATTTTGCTGTAAATCCATGGTGCTTCGTGTTGTGGCGCGGGGTACCAGGGATGTTTTGTTGCCGTGGAAACTTTCAGCCCATCTCAGGATGGGCTTTTTTCTCCACCAACACGCTGATCTCGTGAGCTTTTTATTCATAAAAAGCTATACTGCACTAAAATGGTGCACTCTTTTTCTGGAGACTGTCGAATGGCAACAGGCACACTGCCCGATGCTGGGCAGATCCTTAACTCTTTAATCAACAGTATCTTACTGGTCGATGATGACCTGGCGGTTCATTACGCGAACCCGGCGGCGCAGCAGCTGCTGGCGCAAAGTTCTCGTAAGCTATTCGGCACGCCGCTGCCGGAACTGTTGAGCTATTTCTCGCTGAATATCGGCCTCATGCAGGAGAGCCTCGCTGCGGGGCAGGGTTTTACCGATAACGAAGTGACGCTGGTCATTGATAGCCGCTCGCATATCCTTTCCCTGACGGCGCAGCGCCTGCCGGAAGGCTATATTCTGCTGGAAATGGCGCCGATGGATAATCAGCGTCGTCTGAGCCAGGAGCAGCTGCAGCACGCACAGCAGATTGCCGCACGCGACTTAGTGCGTGGTCTGGCCCATGAGATTAAAAACCCGCTGGGCGGTTTGCGCGGAGCGGCACAGCTGCTGAGCAAAGCGCTGCCCGATCCTGCGTTAATGGAATATACCAAAGTCATTATTGAACAGGCCGATCGGTTAAGAAATCTGGTCGACCGTCTGCTGGGGCCGCAGCATCCCGGGATGCACGTGACGGAAAGCATCCATAAGGTCGCTGAGCGGGTAGTGAAGCTGGTGTCGATGGAGCTGCCGGATAACGTCAAACTGGTTCGCGATTACGACCCCAGCCTGCCGGAACTCCCGCATGACCCTGACCAAATCGAACAGGTGTTGCTGAATATCGTCCGTAATGCGCTGCAGGCGCTGGGACCCGAGGGCGGCGAGATCACTCTGCGCACCCGCACGGCCTTCCAGTTAACCTTACACGGCGTACGCTACCGCCTCGCTGCGCGCATTGACGTTGAAGATAACGGCCCGGGAATACCGTCTCATTTACAGGACACGCTGTTTTATCCGATGGTGAGCGGGCGCGAAGGCGGTACCGGACTCGGTCTGTCTATTGCCCGCAGCCTTATCGATCAGCACTCCGGGAAAATTGAATTTACCAGTTGGCCAGGGCATACCGAATTCTCGGTGTACCTGCCTATTCGGAAGTAGAGGTGTTTATGCAACGAGGGATAGCATGGATCGTTGACGACGATAGCTCCATCCGTTGGGTGCTTGAACGCGCGCTCACCGGGGCAGGCTTGAGTTGTACAACGTTTGAGAGCGGTAACGAGGTGCTTGATGCCCTCACGACCAAAACCCCGGATGTGCTGCTGTCTGATATCCGCATGCCGGGAATGGATGGGCTGGCGCTGTTAAAGCAAATTAAACAGCGCCATCCAATGCTACCGGTCATCATAATGACGGCGCATTCGGATCTTGATGCGGCGGTAAGCGCCTATCAGCAAGGCGCCTTTGATTATCTGCCGAAACCGTTTGATATTGATGAAGCGGTAGCGCTGGTTGACCGGGCAATTAGCCATTACCAGGAGCAACAACAGCCGCGTAATGCGCCGATTAATAGCCCAACGGCCGATATCATCGGCGAAGCGCCGGCAATGCAGGACGTCTTTCGCATTATCGGCCGCCTGTCGCGCTCTTCTATCAGCGTGCTGATCAACGGCGAATCCGGTACCGGCAAAGAGTTGGTTGCCCATGCTCTGCATCGCCACAGCCCGCGCGCCAAGGCGCCGTTTATTGCGCTGAATATGGCGGCAATCCCTAAAGACTTGATTGAGTCAGAGCTCTTTGGCCACGAGAAAGGCGCTTTTACCGGCGCCAATACCGTGCGTCAGGGACGTTTTGAGCAGGCAGACGGCGGTACGCTGTTCCTTGACGAGATTGGCGATATGCCGCTGGACGTCCAGACCCGTCTGCTGCGCGTCCTGGCCGATGGTCAGTTTTACCGCGTGGGCGGCTATGCGCCGGTGAAAGTGGATGTGCGTATTATTGCCGCCACCCACCAGAACCTTGAGCTGCGCGTCCAGGAGGGGAAATTCCGTGAGGATTTGTTCCATCGCCTGAACGTGATTCGCGTCCATCTGCCGCCGCTGCGCGAGCGTCGGGAAGATATTCCTCGCCTGGCGAGGCATTTCCTGCAAATTGCCGCTCGTGAACTGGGCGTGGAGGCCAAACAGCTGCATCCGGAGACGGAGATGGCGTTAACCCGGCTGGCGTGGCCGGGCAACGTTCGTCAGCTGGAAAACACTTGCCGCTGGCTGACGGTGATGGCCGCGGGTCAGGAAGTTCTGACGCAGGATCTCCCCAGTGAGCTGTTTGAAACCGCGATACCGGATAATCCGACGCAAATGCTGCCGGATAGCTGGGCGACGCTGCTGGGGCAATGGGCCGATCGCGCGCTGCGCTCCGGTCATCAAAACCTGCTCTCAGAAGCGCAGCCGGAGATGGAGCGTACGCTGCTGACCACCGCGTTACGCCATACTCAGGGGCATAAACAAGAGGCGGCGCGGCTGCTAGGGTGGGGCCGTAACACTCTGACGCGTAAGTTAAAAGAGTTGGGAATGGAGTAGCAGCGCGGCGGCGCGTAAAAAATAGTCATCCAGCGCAAACTGCTGCTATTTTGTACTTTACTGTTGCTATGCGTTGAGTATGATCTTGCCCGGAAAGACGGGGGTAATCATGCTTGAATCACTCATTAATATTATATCGAGCGGAGTTGCAGCGGGTCATACGCCGCAGACGGCGGTAGCTGCCGTCCTGTGCGCGGCGATGGTTGGGCTGTTTAACTGATAATATCCCCTCTCCGGTAAGGAGAGGGGATATAGCTTATATCACGCGAGAAAACTGCTGCATCCGCGCTTTCTGCCGCAGGTAAGCATCAAAGCACATACAGATATTGCGAATCAGCAGCCGGCCTTTCGGCGTAACCTGAATGCCCTTCTCATCCACATCCACCAGCCCGTCTTTAGCCAGCGGCGCCAACAATTTCATATCTTCGGCAAAGTAGTCATCGTAGATGAGCGCCCACTGTTTCTCTACCGCCGCAAAGTCGAGACGGAAGTTACAAATCAGCGCCTTAATGACATCACGACGAATGCAGTCATCGCGCGTCAACGCAATACCGCGCCACAGCGCCGTCCCGGTTTCATCGACCTGTTGATAATACTGTTTCAACTCTTTCTGGTTCTGCGCATAGCAATCGCCAATCATACTGATCGCCGACACGCCCATCCCCAGCAGGTCGGTGTCTCCCTGGGTGGTATATCCCTGGAAGTTGCGATGCAGAATACCTTCCCGTTGGGCTATCGCCAGCTCATCATCAGGGCGGGCAAAGTGGTCCATGCCGATAAACTGATATCCCGCAGAGGTTAACGAAGCAATCGTCTCCTGAAGAATATCCAGCTTTTGTTCAGCTGAGGGCAAATCGGCATCTTTGATTTTGCGCTGTGCAGCAAACAGCGTGGGCAGATGCGCATAGTTAAATACGCTCAGACGATCGGGATTAAGCTCCGCCACTTTCTGTAGCGTATAAGCGAAGCTCTGCGGCGTTTGCTTCGGCAGACCGTAAATCAGGTCGATATTGGTTGAGGTAAAGCCGATATCACGCGCGTGATTAAGGAGCGCGAAGATAAATGCTTCATCCTGCTCGCGGTTCACCAGACGCTGCACTTCTTTGTTGAAGTCCTGCACGCCCATGCTCAGGCGGTTAAAGCCTTCGGCGCGTAAATGATCCAGGACATCAAGCTCAATTTCACGCGGATCGACTTCAATGGAAATCTCTGCATCCGCGTTAAAATCGAAATGCGTACGCAGCAACCCCATCAGGCGGCTAATTTGCGCTTTGTTCAGATACGTCGGCGTACCGCCGCCCCAGTGCAGCTGATTAACCTTGCGGCCAGCAAAAAGCGGAGCGCGATGAATAATCTCCTGCTCAAGCACATCCAGATACTGGTCAGCCTTATGCTGCTGGCGGGTGACGATTTTGTTGCAGCCGCAGAAATAGCAGAGTTTATGGCAAAACGGGATATGCACGTATAGCGATAGAGGACGCTGCGGATAGCGGACAACCGCCGCATCAAATTCAGCAGCGCCAAATTCTGGAGAAAACTCCAGCGCGGTGGGATACGAAGTATAACGCGGCCCGGAATAATTATATTTCTGGATCAGGGCCAGATCCCAGTCGATTAACTGCACAGACATGCTCACTCCTTCCGATGGTGCCGTCGGCGGGTACGCCGCCCCGGCCCAACCGCACCTCGGGTAATGAGCCGGTTGCGCAGCCATTTCTGACGCCGCGACAACCGTCGTAGTTTAACGAATAACCACAGCAGATAACATATAACCAGAAGGGTTATAAGCAGGACCGGGAATCCGATGGGATGCAAACGTTAGTTTCCACCCTTCAGCAGGCGCATCATATCTTCTTTGCGCTCTTCCTCTTCTTCATCTTCGTCATCATCATAGGAGAGGCCCAGCTGCTGCATCAGCTCATCAATGCGATCCAGTTTGGCATCAACCCAGGTTTGCTCTTCAGCATTCAGGGTGCCGCCCTCTTCAAGGCGTTCCAGCAGCGCATCCAGGCGCTCATCGTTCTCCAGCAAATCCAGCTCAGCCTGCGGTGAAAGCATAGGTTTCTCGCTCTTTGGTTTATGCTGCTTAATCGCCGGAGCGCTTTCAGTTACGCCCAGCGGGATGGTTTTTTTACTGCCAATTCGGGGATCTTGCTGCTGACCTTGTTTTTTGGCTGCTGAAGCGGTGTCGCCACCAGTCGCACGACTGCCTGCCGCATGGCCGCGATGCTTCTTCTGATGCTTACGCTCGCGAGCTTCCTGGTTCAATTCTTCACGCGTTTTGCGATTTTTTTTGCCACGAGGTACGGATGTCGGTTTTTTCATGTTGGGTAATCTTCAGGCCATTTTCTTCAGTATAGAATTGAGGCGGAATCTAGCAGAAAGCAAGCAAAGAAAAAAGGCGACAGATTACTCTGTCGCCTTTTTCCGTACTGACAACCCTTAAAGGGCTTCTACTTTCCATGTTAGCTAACGACACACCCTGTCTTTCCTTCAGCTACCAACGGTCCCTGTTACTTCCATTTCCCTTTAAAACGTCTTCCAGACGTTTGTCATCCTGACAATCCGTAGTCCTCGCCTCCTGGCGCTTCCTGACCCCTCATCCTGAGTCATCATCCTGTTAGCATCCTCGCCCTTGGTCACTACTTTACTGGTTTGAGGAAAACCTACAACTGACTGTACAGAAAAAAATCTAATTTCAGAATTTTCTTTCGGCTTAATATTATGATTTATAAGCTTTTGTGTTATTTACGCTCGGATTTTTCTCACTCATATCTCATATAACCAATAGCCGATGTCTCACAAAGAGTATGGTTTTAACTTACATCAATGAGATGCGGTAAAAACAGTCTTTTTCTGTTGTTCAGGTATAATCCCCGCCATAGCCTGATTTAACGGAGACGACCGTCTTGACCAACTGGAATTATCAACTGACGCATTTTGTCACTAGTGCGCCAGATATCCGCCATCTTCCTGCCGATACCGGTATTGAAGTGGCATTTGCTGGCCGCTCTAACGCCGGGAAATCCAGCGCTCTGAATACGCTGACTAACCAAAAAAGCCTGGCGCGCACGTCGAAGACGCCCGGGCGTACGCAGCTGATTAACCTGTTTGAAGTCGCTGAGGGCAAACGCCTTGTCGACCTGCCGGGCTATGGTTACGCCCAGGTTCCGGAAGAGATGAAGATCAAGTGGCAGCGCGCGCTGGGTGAATATCTTGAGAAACGCCTCTGTCTGAAAGGGCTGGTGGTGCTGATGGATATTCGTCATCCGCTTAAAGATCTCGATCAACAGATGATCCAGTGGGCCGTCGAAAGCGATATCCCGGTGCTGGTACTGCTGACTAAAGCCGATAAGCTCGCCAGCGGTGCGCGGAAAGCGCAGATCAATATGGTTCGCGAAGCGGTCATCGCCTTTAACGGAGATGTGCAGGTAGAAGCGTTTTCTTCCCTGAAGAAGCAAGGTGTGGATAAACTGCGTCAGAAGCTGGATAGCTGGTATAACGATATCCCACCGCAGGAAGAACCCGAAGACGGCGAATAAGTTCGCAAAAAACCCGGATAGCGGCGCGTGAAGCCTTATCCGGGCTCCCCGCCTTTGCATGCATCGATGCGTAAAATTTTCTTTCGCGCAATAAAAAACGCCCCGGTCATAAATGACCGGGGCGGCTAAAATATTCAGCCAAATCCGATTACGTGAAGTAAAAGGTCTGAAAGATAGAACATCTTACCTCTGTACCCTACGTCTTTAACTCTACTCTTCTTTCGGTTACGGATAAAGCATTTTTTGTAGTTTTTTTTCACTCTTTACATAGCAAATTCAAATGATCATCACAAAACACGATAAATTATGTTACTCACTTACAAAAAATGACCTTACCCGACGAATACTTAGTGCGCTTGATCCCAGTTTTCTCCACTACCGACTTCCACCAGCAGCGGAACCGCCAGCGTCGTACTGCTCTCCATCAGTTCGTGGATCTTTTTCGCGACCGCTTCAAGATCGTCCTTATGCACTTCAAAGACCAGTTCATCGTGCACCTGCATGATCATCCGCACGCGAGGTTTTTCGCTTAGCAGCCAGCCGTCTACCGCGATCATTGCACGTTTAATGATATCGGCCGCGGTACCCTGCATTGGCGCATTGATCGCCGCACGTTCGGCGCCAGCGCGACGCGCGCCATTGCTGGATTTGATGTCCGGCAGATAGAGACGACGACCATCCAGCGTTTCAACATACCCCTGCTCTTTGGCCTGGGTGCGAGTACGCTCCATATACTCCAGAACGCCCGGATAGCGCTCAAAGTAGAGATCCATATACTTTTGCGCTTCTTTGCGTGGGATATTCAGCTGTCGCGCAAGACCGAATGCACTCATGCCGTAAATCAGACCAAAGTTGATCGCCTTCGCGCTACGGCGCTGCTCGCTGCTAACGCTCTCCAGCGGCAAACCAAAGACCTCAGCCGCCGTCGCCCGGTGGATATCTTTGCCTTCCGCAAATGCGGTCAGCAGACCCTTATCGCGGGAGAGATGCGCCATGATGCGCAGTTCAATTTGCGAGTAGTCGGCCGAGACAATGAGATAATCTTCCGGTGCAATAAACGCCTGGCGGATACGTCGCCCTTCTTCGTTGCGTACCGGAATATTCTGCAGGTTCGGGTCGGTAGACGACAAACGCCCCGTAGCGGTCACCGCCTGGTGATAGGAAGTATGAACCCGCCCCGTTTTCGGGCTGATCATCAGCGGCAGCTTATCGGTATAGGTGGATTTAAGTTTTGCCAGTCCACGATATTCGAGGATAACTTTCGGCAGCGGATAGTCCAGCGCCAGCTCTTCCAGCACCTCTTCCGAGGTAGAAGGCGCACCGCCAGGGGTTTTCTTCAGCGGCTTAATGCCTTGTTTTTCAAACAAGATCGTTTGCAGCTGCTTCGGCGACGAGAGGTTAAACTCTTCACCCGCAATATCGTACGCCTTCTTCTCCAGTTCAATCAGGCGCTTGGCTATCTCCTGAGAATGCGCATGCAGCACGGCCGGATCAATCTTCACACCGTTACGCTCCACGCGGGATAGCACCGGCACCAGCGGCATTTCAATATTTTTAAAGACGTTCAGCGGACCTTCATTTTGCTGAAGTTCAGGCCACATTTTGAGGTGCAGCTGCAGGGTGACATCCGCATCTTCCGCCGCGTAGCGGCCTGCTTCTTCCAGCGCAATTTGGTTAAATGTGAGCTGGTTTTTACCTTTCCCCGCAATTTCTTCGAAGGTAATGGTTTTGTGCTTCAGCCAGCGATCGGAGAGACTATCCATATCATGACGGCCCGCCACGCTGTCGAGAATGTAGGACTCCAGCATGGTATCGAAGGCAATACCGCGCAGTTCAATGCCGTAGTTAGCCAGGATCCCGCGGTCATATTTGAGGTTTTGCCCCACCTTCAGAACCTTGTCATCTTCCAGTAACGGTTTCAGCAATTCCAGGACGCGGTCGCGAGGGATTTGATCCGGCGCGTCCAGATAATCATGGGCGACCGGTACATAGGCCGCCACGCCAGGTTCAATGGCGAAGGAGAGGCCCACCATATTGGCGGATACGTTATCCAGGCTGTCGGTTTCGGTATCAAAGGCAAAAAGCGGCGCTTTCTTCAGGTTTTCAATCCAGGTGAGCAATGTTTGTTCATCCAGAATGGTGACGTAGTTTTCAGCGGAGAGCACTGTCGCGGTTTCTTCTTCTGCCTCGGCCACGTCGGCAGCCGCTGCCAGCGGCCTGGCCGCAGACTTAGCGCCTTTTGCCTGCATCCACTTACCGGACTCTACATCAGTGATCCAGCGTTTAAATTCATATCTTTTAAACAGCGTCAGCAGTTCATCCGCAACAGGTTGTTCAACCAGCAGATCTTCACAGCCCAAATCCAGTTCAACGTCCGTTTTGATCGTCGCCAGCTGATAAGAGAGGTAAGCCACCTCTTTATTCTGTTCCAGCTTTGCCGCCATCGTTTTCGCGCCGCGGAAAGTCAATCCGGCGATTTTTTCAGGCTCAGCATATAACGTATCAAGACCACCCAGTCCCTGCAGAAGCGCCTGCGCGGTTTTCTCCCCCACCCCAGGCACGCCCGGAATGTTATCCGAGGAGTCACCCATCAGGGCCAGAAAATCGATGATCAGTTCCGGTGGAACGCCGTATTTTGTCACGACTTCGTCGGGGCCAAGGATGGTGTTAGTCATGGTATTAATGAGCGTAATACCCGGCGTAACCAGCTGAGCCATATCTTTATCACCGGTGCTGATCAGCACCGGACGCCCTACTTTTTCAGCTTCACGGGCCAGGGTACCGATGACATCGTCTGCTTCCACGCCAGGAACGGCCATTAGCGGAAGGCCCATCGCTTTCACCATGGCATGCAGCGGCTCGATCTGCGCACGGAGATCGTCCGGCATCGGTGGACGATGAGATTTATAGTGCTCAAACAGTTCATCCCGGAAAGTCTTTCCCTTGGCATCAAACACAACGACAGCATGGGTCGGTTGATACTGCAGGATCAGGCTTCGCAGCATATTCAGCACGCCATACATGGCGCCTGTCGGTTCGCCTGCGCTATTCGTCAGCGGGGGGAACGCGTGGTATGCCCGATAAAGGTAAGAAGAGCCGTCAACGAGGATGAGAGGGTTTTCTGGGATCTGAACCATATTTTCCGTGCCTGTTTATCAGATTATCGGTAAAGGATGCCACAGACGGACATTAAATCCTGAATTTTTCCCACAATTCGTCGAAAAGATTCAGCGATCCCCAGGATCGCGTTGCGGCCTAACCTGTGGATAACTTTGTGAATAGTTTTATAACGTTGATCGACCAATGATTAATAAAATAATATAACGGAAAAATATTCCATATTTATCATGCAATTATAGGCTCACAACCTGCTTTATTATCATCATGGCGACTCGATGTTCCATGTGGATATAAGATCCAGAAATTTTTCTGTTCTGGTAAGACCCGTTATTTACTCTATTTTCTGATAAAATCAGCCCCTTGCGCTGTTTATAGGCGTTCTTTATCAGCCTAACTTTCTGAATAATTTAACTATGCCGAGATTACTCGCCGCGATAACGCTCCCGCTGAGTATCGCCCTGACTATCATAGTCACCGTCATCTGCTCCGTGCCAATCATCATCGCCGGGCTGATTAAACTTCTTGTGCCCGTTCCTGCGGTCTGGCGCTCGATATCCGTTTTTTGCAATTTCATGATGTACTGCTGGTGTGAAGGACTGGCGTGGCTGCTGCGCCTTAATCCCTGGCTTAAATGGGATGTGCAGGGCCTTGATGGTCTGAGTAAAAAGAACTGGTATCTGCTTATCAGCAACCATCACAGCTGGGCCGATATCGTGGTACTTTGCGTGCTGTTCCGCAAACAGATTCCGATGAATAAATATTTCCTCAAGCAACAGCTCGCCTGGGTTCCGTTTATTGGGCTGGCCTGCTGGGCGCTGGATATGCCTTTTATGCGCCGTTATTCCCGAGGCTATTTACTCCGCCATCCCGAGCGCCGTGGCAGAGATGTTGAAACTACTCGCCGCTCCTGCGAGAAATTCCGCGCGCATCCCACCACTATCGTCAACTTTGTTGAAGGTTCACGTTTTACTGAAGAAAAGCGACAGCTAACCCGTTCGCCATACCACAATCTGTTAGCGCCAAAAGCGGCAGGTATCGCAATGGCATTAAGCGTGCTGGGCTCGCAGTTTGATAAGCTGTTGAACGTCACGGTGTGTTACCCGGAAAATAACCAAAGACCGTTTTACGATATGCTGTGCGGTCGGTTAACGCGCATTGTGGTGCGAATCCATCTTGAGCCCGTAGCGGAAGAGCTGCATGGCGACTATGTAAATGATAAAAACTTTAAGCGACGCTTTCAGCGTTGGCTAAATACGCTCTGGGAAGAGAAAGATCGGCAGCTAACGGAAATCATGCAGCAGGCAAAGAAGTGAATTGGGACGCAGAAAAGAAAAACGCCGGTCAGTGACCGGCGTTTATTTTTTATTTCTTATCAACCAGCTGCTTAACGGTATCAGCATACTGGGCAACAAATGCGTCCATGTTGCTGGTATCCATACCCTGCGGATTAAGCTGGTATTTACCATTAACGTACATAGCAGGCACGCCCTGCAGCTGGAAATCAGCAGCGGCTTTCTCTTGCTGAGCCACCAGAGATTTCACCACAAAGCTGTTCCAGGCCGCATCATAATCTTCACCTTTGACGCCGGCATCAACGAAGACCTTACGAATATCGGCCACGGTCTGGACGGTCTGGTTTTTCTGTACCGCTTCAAACATTGGGACGGTGATCTTATCTTCCACGCCCAGCGCCATCGCCACAGCCCATGCCTGAGTCAGATCCTTGCCTAGTGGGCCCAGGAACTCAACGTGGTATTTTGTCATTTTGACGCCTTCCGGCAGCTTTTTCTTCACGTTATCTGATACGTGAAGGACTTCTTCAAACTGATAGCAATGCGGGCAATAGAACGAGAAAAACTCGAGCACCTGAGGCTCACCAGCAACGGGTTTATCGAGGGTAATATACTGCTTACCGTCGGTGATCTGGGCAGCGGATGCACTAAAAGCCAGAATCATACCAGCCAGCGCCAGCCAAATTTTTTTCATGATTAACTCTCTCCTGGATATATCACATTAATACATTGGCGTTAACTGAAGAGGCGGTTCTTGCAGAACCTTTACCTGCTCAAGAAAAGTTGTTGTCTGCCCGCGCCAGTAATCTTCCCCGGTCAACCATGGGAAATTTTTAGGGAAAGCGGGATCTTCCCAGCGCCTTAACAACCACGCCAGATAATAAACTAACCGCATTGCACGTAAAGGCTCGATGAGAGCAATCTCATCCGTATTGAAAGGGCTAAACTCTTCATACGCTTCAATAATCATCTCAAGCTGCATACGCTGCTCGGGTTTATCACCGTTCAACAGCATCCACAGATCCTGGATAGCAGGGCCGTTACGTGAATCATCTAAATCAACAAACAAGGGGCCATCGCGCCAGAGGATGTTTCCCGCATGGCAATCACCGTGTAACCGTAAAATATTGGCGCGTCCGTGCCATTGCGCCATTACCGCGTCAATGAGTTTATCGGTAGCGCTGAGAAAGGCATCTTTCAGGCCAGCAGGAATCAGTGGGGAGAGCTCAAAGACCTGTCGGGGCTCCAGAAGATACTCATTGGTGCCTATCTCCGGACGAGCGACAAAGCGCTGTTTGCGTCCCGTTTGATGCATACGGCCAAGATAACGCCCAACCCACTCCATCTGATCGAGATTATCCGCCTCAAACTGACGTCCACCCAGGCTGGGGAAAACGGCGAAAAAGAATCCCTGATGTTGGTGAAGCGTGCTCTCGTTAAACAACAAAGGCGCCGCAACGGGCACGTCGTCCTCAACGAGCTGAAGCGAAAAGTGGTGTTCTTCGAGGATTTGTTCGGCAGACCAGCGCTCAGGACGATAGAACTTCACCACATAGCGGCGACGATCTTCGTCCTGAAACAGGTAAACTCGGTTCTCATAGCTATTAAGCGGAGTAAGACCGGAATCTACCCGCATACCCAGATCAAATAAACCATCAATGATGGTATCCGGGTGAAGCGTCTGAAAAGTGAAAGCCTTATCGTGCATCCTGACATCCGATAATCGTACGAATGATACAGGATATCATCTCATTGCCGATTCCGCGGCAGCGCTTACAACCTTTTACTCTTTAATCACGCCGCGGGCGCGTAGCAAGGCGGTTTTAAAATCTTCTTCATAATCTTTCTGGATACCCGGAATAACGGCCTCTTTTGCCGAGTCGCGCATTTTCAAATGGTAGATCAGAATATCGTCGGAAAGATCGCTCAATTCGCCAGCATAACCCGCTTCTTTCGCTAGTTTTTGCAAGAATTGCATCAAATTCAGTTCAGGTTCTTTCTGCCAGGCCGGCTGGAGGAGTTCAATCACTTCATTCAGGCGTTTACATTTCATAGCAATGCTCCTTAATCTTGATAGGAGTACGTTAGCAGGGACAAACCCACAATGAAAGAGGCGATATTGATATGCAGGGTGAGGTAATAACCGGCGTCGTGCTGGCGGGGGGAAGAGGCACGCGCATGGGAGGAATAGATAAAGGATTACAGCTGCTGAATGGTAAGGCCCTGTGGCGTCATGTCGCCGATACGCTGCAGCCTCAGGTCGCCAGGCTGGTGATTAGCGCTAACCGCAATCTTGATTGCTGGCGAAGCAGCGGCTACCCGATTATTACCGACTCTCTGAACGACTTTCCCGGGCCGTTGGCCGGCATGCTTTCCGTAATGCATCAGGTCGAGGGCGAATGGTTTCTGTTTTGTCCGTGCGATACGCCATTTATCCCATCATTTCTGGCGACTCGCTTAATGCAGCACAAAACATCAGCCCTGGCCGTTTGGGTACACGATGGTGAACGAGACCATCCGGCCATTGCTCTGGTAAATCGCAAGGTGATCGGCGAACTGGAAACGTATCTGGCCGCAGGAGAGCGGCGAGTAATGGTATTTCTGCACAAAATTGGCGGTCATAGCGTCGATTTTAGCGATGTAAAATCAGCATTTATAAACGTTAATACTCTCGACGATTTGCAACATATGCAGGTGCCATCATGATCCCACTTTTAGCCATCGCTGCCTGGAGCGGTACAGGTAAAACAACCTTATTGAAGGCTCTGATTCCGGCACTGCGTGCAGAAGGTTTACGGCCAGGGCTAATTAAACATACCCATCACGATATGGACGTGGATAAGCCGGGTAAAGACAGTTATGAACTGCGTAAAGCCGGAGCGGCTCAGACCATTGTCGCCAGTTCGCAGCGTTGGGCATTAATGACGGAAACGCCAGATAAGCCTTCACTGGATCTGGCATGGCTGGTCAGCCGAATGGATGCCTCAACGTTGGATTTAGTCCTGGTTGAGGGTTTTAAACATGAACCCGTGCCCAAAATCCTGCTTTATCGGCACAACAGCGGGCATAGTACAGAAGAATTAGTGTTTGACGATAATGTGATTGCTATCGCCAGCGATAGGCCGGTCGAGACGTCGCTTCCACTGTTAGATTTAAACGATGTTCCGCAGATAGCCGCTTTTATTATGCAGTGGTTAAAAGGGGTTTAGCCAGGAGCAGGTAAATTTTCAGGTACATAGCCATGATCTATCGACCTGAAGGTTTCTGTTGGTATTTTCAGACGACAAAAACGCAAAAAGCCCATCCGTCAGGATGGGCTCTTCAC
>NZ_JACVUU010000027.1:0-106639 GCF_016516145.1 Klebsiella sp. S69
TTATAGGGAGTAATTACGAAGTGACAAGGGGAAATTTCAAAAAACTTTTCATTCGCTCAACTTTGCATCATCGGGGTGATTTAACGCGCTATTTGCTGGTCATTTGCGCAATTTCCCGTGCAAATCTGCCTACCTGCTGCCAGTCGGTATAGACCACTTCTTTACTGACATCGGTCTCGCCGCCGGTCATCTTCATAATAAGACGAATCATAAAGCGATCGTACCAGCGATAGCGTGGATAGCGGAGCGCACCGGCAAACACCGCGCAATGCTGGGGCTGCCAGGGCGAGTTGAGCAGAAACTTGCGCGTGTAGCTATTAGTTTGCGGCGTTCGTTTTTCTGGCTTACGCGCCACGAGGTTAACCGAGAAAAAAGCCCCCGGCAGTGCCTGTAGCGATTGAAGATGCGTTTTTACAAACCGTTCCAGCGCTGGATGAAAATGACCGTAGCGGATTGATGCGCCTATCACAACGCGATCGTATAAAGGCCACTCCACCTCGTTAGTGCGGTTGAGATCAACCGTGTCCGAATCGATCCCCTGCTCTTTTAGTTCAGAGGCCAAAAACGAGGCGATCTCGCGCGTCTGTCCGTCGCGGGTGGAAAAGAGAATCAAAGTTTTCACAGGCACTCCTGTTATTCGCGCCAGAAAGTCGGAGTAAATAGCACCAGTAAGGTGAACACTTCCAGACGACCAAACAGCATATTAGCAATCAAGATCCATTTCGCGACAGGGTTCATCGTGGCAAAGTTATCCGCCACTACGCCCAGTCCCGGTCCAAGGTTGTTCAGCGTGGCGACGACTGAAGCAAAGGCCGAGAAATCATCCACGCCGGTAGCAATTATCGCCAGCATACTGATGATAAACACCAGCGCATACGCGGAGAAGAATCCCCAGACGGCTTCGAGGATACGCTCCGGCAGTGCACGGTTTCCCAGTTTAATACTGTAGACCGCATTAGGGTGTACCAGACGTTTAAGCTCGCGGTTGCCTTGCTTAAAAAGCAGCAGGATACGGATAACCTTTAGTCCACCGCCGGTGGACCCGGCGCAGCCGCCGATGAAAGCCGAACAGAGGAGGAGCACCGGCAAAAATAGCGGCCAGCGCGCAATACTGTCGGTCGTGAAGCCCGCCGTTGTCGCCATCGACACCACCTGGAAAAACGCCTGGTTGACCGTCATTAACGCCGAGCTATAGACGTCATGCAGCCACAGTACAAGGGTGCATACCACCACCAGCGTAAACTGCACGCCGATAAACATACGGAATTCAGGGTCTCGCCAGTACACTTTCAGGCTGCGCCCGCTAAGTAATGAAAAGTGCAGGCCGTAGTTACAGCCAGAAATCAGCAGGAAAACCGCAATAATGGAGTTAATTGTTGGGCTATTAAAGTAACCCACGCTGGCATCATGGGTGGAGAACCCGCCAATTGCGATAGTAGAGAAGCTATGGCCGATGGCGTCAAATGCCGGCATCCCGGCAAACCACAGGGCCAGCGCGCAGGCCACCGTCAGCAGGACATAAATAAGCCACAGCGTTTTTGCTGTCTCTGCAATCCGCGGCCGCATCTTGTTGTCTTTCAGCGGTCCGGGCATTTCAGCCCGATACAGCTGCATCCCCCCGACGCCCAGTATCGGCAGTATCGCTACCGCCAGAACGATGATCCCCATCCCGCCAAACCACTGCAGCATCTGCCGGTAGAAAAGAATAGCATGGGGTAACGAATCGAGCCCCACCAGCGTGGTTGCCCCCGTCGTTGTCAGACCGGAGAAAGATTCAAAGAATGCATCCGTCACCGTCAGGTTCGGCTGCTCCGCAAAGATAAACGGCAATGCCCCCACGCTACCCAGCACGGTCCAGAAGAGAACCACAATCAGAAATCCTTCCCGGGATTTCAGTTCTCCCTTCTCACGACGATTAGGCCACCACAGCAGCGAACCGATGGCCAGGGCAACGAAAAAGGTCTGGGTAAACGCCCGCCCCGCACCATCACGATATATCAGAGCTATTAATCCCGGAAGGATCATCGTCCCCGAAAACAAAATGACCAACAGTCCAACGATTCGGGTTATCGCGCGAAAATGCATCTCTGGCGCTTCCTTTGATATGCAAAAAAATCAGGTGGGGATTATTCGTCAATCTTCAGTAATTGCAACGAACCGCGACTAAAATCAGCCAGCTTTGCTGAAAATAGCGCCACTTCAGCCTGGGGAAGCGCCACGCGCAGCTGAACAGACGCCTGATATTCGCTTTCGACAATTTTTCCTGAGAACTGAGCCAACAGCGTTTCAATCCCGGCCAACTGCCCGTATTCACACTGCAAAGTATATGCGGTGAGCGGCGTCTTGCGCTGTGTTGTGAGCTGCGCTAGCGCCTGATGTACACCGCCGCCATACGCTTTCACCAGGCCGCCGGTGCCCAGCAGAATACCACCGTAGTAGCGCACGACGACAGCGGTTATCTCGCCGACGCCGCTGCCCATCAGCTGCGCCAGCATTGGTTTCCCCGCCGTTCCCGCCGGTTCGCCATCGTCGGAAAAACCCAGCTGCTGAGAATCATTTGGCGGCCCTGCAACCCACGCCACGCAGTGATGACGCGCATCCGGGTGATCCGCCCTGACTGACTCGACAAACGCCTTTGCCGCCGCTACGCCATCGGTATGGGCCAACAGCGTAATAAAGCGGCTCTTTTTGATCTCTTCAACGACGGTGACCGGCTCGGCCGGTATCAACCAGCTTTCCATTACGCCAGTTTCAGATCGCGCGTCATATTTTCGATGCTGTTTTCGTGGATCACGACGTTGTCTTCGATACGGATACCGCCAAAGGGTTTCAGCGCTTCAATTTTCTGCCAGTTAAAGTGTTTGCTGAACTGTCCTTCGCGCCACGGTGCCAGCAGCGATTCGATAAAGTAGATACCCGGCTCGATCGTCAACACCATGCGCGGCTGCAGAACGCGCGTGCAGCGCAGGTAAGGATATTTTGCCGGCGCGGCCTGGTGGGTACCGGTATCATCCTGCATAAAACCGGCAACGTCATGAACCTGCAGACCTAAGGGGTGGCCAATACCGTGCGGCATAAATGGTCCGGTCAGGTCATTTTCCACCATCGCTTCTTCGCTCATGTCTTTGACTATCTGATGTTTACGCAGCAGTTTGGCGATGCGCTGATGAAACTGGACATGATAATCCACGTAGCTCACGCCCGCCTTCATGGTGCTAATCAGCGCCAGCTGTTCATCATTAACGTCTTTAATCAAGTGAGCATAGTCATTATCGCCATGCGCCGCCCAGGTACGGGTCAGGTCGGCTGCATAGCCGTTGTATTCCGCGCCCGCATCCAGCAGGAAGCTACGCATCTCTGCAGGCGCACGATGATCAAGCTTTGTGTAATGCAGTACGGAGGCATGCTCGTTCAGCGCCACAATATTGCTGTACGGCACATCAGTGTCGCGATGGCCGGTCGCGGTCAGATAGGCCTGGTTGATATCAAACTCGCTCATCCCGGAGAGGAAAGCTTCATGAGCAGCCTGATGACCGTTAACCGCCGACTTCTGCGCTTCACGCATACAGGCCAGCTCATAGTCAGTTTTATAAGAGCGATAGTAGTGCAGATAATCTATCGCCCCTTTCGGGTTGATTTTATCCGCCGCAATATCCAGCCCCAGCGCACGTTCCGGTACCGGTCCGATATAAGCGATATTGCCACGCGCGGCAGGCAGCTGGCTGCCGATACCATCCGCTTTCGGCAGGGCGATCACCTCCACCTCTTCGGTCCAGAATGACGTCGGCAACGGTTCTACGTTATGCCAGTAATCAACCGGCAGATAGAACCACAGCTTTGGTTTGTTGACGCCGTCCACCAGCAGCCAGCAGTTCGGAACCTGCGTAACCGGTACCCAGGCTTTGAACTGTGGGTTGACCTTAAATGGATACGGATGATCGTCAAGAAAGACGTTGACCAGTTCACCGGAGTGAATCAACAGGGCATCCAGCTTAAAGCGGGCCAGAACATCGCGGGTGCGTTCTTGTAAGGTAACGATATGATTTTTATAGAGACCGGCCAGGGATTCCATCTTTTATCCTTTGATTTTATTGGATCGTGAATCTTCGCATCTTAGCACATTGGCTCCAGACGGGGTGATCTCTAGCGGGTGTGATCCGACCAGCATTTATTTAAAGACTTATTTGCATTTTCTTAACATAAATTCCACACTCCGTTGCATCTGGTACGACCAGATCATATTGCTGGATTCAGGAGACTGACATGCTCTACAAAGGCGACACCCTGTACCTCGACTGGCGGGAAGACGGCATTGCCGAACTGGTATTCGATGCCCCCGGCTCGGTCAATAAGCTTGATACCGCAACCGTAGCCAGCCTCGGTGAAGCGCTGGACGTGCTCGAAAAACAAAAAGATCTGCAAGGGCTACTGCTGCGCTCTGAGAAAGCAGCCTTTATCGTCGGTGCGGATATCACTGAATTTCTTTCCCTGTTCCTGGTTCCGCAAGAACAGTTAAGCCAGTGGCTGCATTTCGCCAATAGCGTATTTAATCGCCTGGAAGATTTACCGGTTCCCACTATTTCCGCCGTCAACGGCTATGCGCTGGGCGGCGGCTGCGAATGCGTGCTGGCGACCGATTATCGCCTGGCGACGCCGGATTTGCGCATTGGCCTGCCGGAAACGAAGCTGGGTATCATGCCGGGCTTTGGCGGCTCGGTGCGGATGCCGCGGATGCTTGGCGCGGACAGCGCGCTGGAAATCATTGCCGCAGGTAAAGACGTTGGCGCCGAACAGGCCTTAAAAATCGGCCTCGTCGATGGCGTGGTTAAACATGAAAAACTGCTCGATGGCGCGATAGCAATTCTGCGTCAGGCCATTAAAGGTGACCTGGACTGGAAGGCGAAGCGCCAGCCGAAGCTGGAGCCTCTTCACCTGAGTAAAATTGAAGCCGCGATGAGTTTTACCATCGCCAAAGGCATGGTGGCGCAAACCGCCGGGAAACACTACCCTGCGCCCATTACTGCCGTTAAAACCATTGAAGCCGCCGCCCGCTTTGGCCGCGAAGAAGCCTTGAATCTGGAAAACAAAAGTTTTGTCCCGCTGGCGCATACCAACGAGGCGCGGGCGCTGGTAGGTATCTTCCTTAACGATCAATACGTTAAAGCGAAAGCGAAGAAGCTGACTAAAGATACCGACACGCCAAAACACGCGGCCGTACTGGGCGCGGGGATTATGGGCGGCGGCATTGCATACCAATCGGCATGGAAAGGCGTGCCGGTAGTCATGAAAGATATCAACGACAAATCGCTGACGCTCGGCATGACCGAAGCGGCCAAATTGCTGAATAAACAGCTTGAGCGCGGCAAAATCGACGGCCTCAAAATGGCTGGCGTTATTTCCACTATTCAGCCAACCCTGGATTACGCCGGCTTTGAGCGCGTGGACGTCGTGGTCGAAGCCGTTGTTGAGAATCCGAAAGTGAAAAAAGCGGTGCTGGCGGAAACGGAAGACAAAGTCCGTCCGGATACCGTGCTGGCATCGAATACCTCCACCATTCCCATCAGCGAGTTGGCCAGCGTACTGAAGCGCCCGGAAAACTTCTGCGGAATGCACTTCTTTAATCCGGTGCACCGGATGCCGCTGGTCGAGATTATTCGCGGTGAAAAAAGCTCGGACGAAACCATTGCGAAAGTGGTCGCCTGGGCCAGCAAAATGGGTAAAACGCCAATTGTGGTCAACGACTGCCCCGGTTTCTTTGTTAACCGCGTGCTGTTCCCCTACTTCGCCGGTTTCAGCCAGCTGCTGCGCGACGGCGCAGACTTCCGCAAAGTCGACAAAGTGATGGAAAAGCAGTTTGGCTGGCCGATGGGCCCGGCCTATCTGCTGGACGTCGTTGGCATTGATACCGCGCATCACGCGCAGGCAGTCATGGCGGCGGGCTTCCCGCAGCGGATGCAGAAAGATTATCGCGATGCGATCGATGCGCTGTTCGACGCTAACCGTTTCGGCCAGAAAAATGGCCTCGGCTTCTGGCGCTACAAAGAAGACAGCAAAGGTAAGCCAAAGAAGGAAGAGGATGCCGCAGTCGATAGCCTGCTGGTGGAACTCAGCCAGCCGAAGCGTGATTTCAGCGATGAAGAGATTATCGCCCGCATGATGATCCCGATGGTCAACGAAGTGGTGCGTTGTCTTGAAGAGGGCATTATCGCCAGCCCGGCGGAAGCCGATATGGCGCTAGTCTATGGTCTCGGCTTCCCTCCGTTCCACGGCGGCGCGTTCCGCTGGCTGGATACCCTCGGTAGCGCAAAATATCTCGATATGGCGCAGCAGTATCAGCATCTCGGTCCGCTGTATGACGTGCCGGAAGGATTGCGCAGCAAAGCGCGTCATAACGAACCGTACTATCCCCCGGTTGAGCCTGCCCGTGCGCCAGGCGAGCTGAAAACGGCTTAAGGAGTCACAATGGAACAGGTTGTCATTGTCGATGCAGTTCGTACCCCGATGGGCCGTTCGAAGGGCGGCGCCTTTCGCCATGTGCGCGCGGAAGATCTCTCCGCGCACCTGATGCGTAGCCTGCTTTCACGTAATCCATCCCTTGAAGCAAGCGCCATTGATGATATTTACTGGGGATGCGTTCAGCAGACCCTTGAACAGGGTTTCAATATTGCCCGCAACGCGGCGCTGCTGGCAGAAATCCCGCATTCCGTGCCCGCCAACACGGTCAATCGACTGTGCGGTTCTTCCATGCAGGCGCTTCACGATGCGGCCCGCATGATCATGACCGGCGATGCCAGCGTATGCCTGATTGGCGGCGTAGAACATATGGGCCACGTCCCGATGAGCCACGGTGTGGATTTCCACCCGGGCCTGAGCCGGAACGTCGCTAAAGCCGCCGGGATGATGGGGCTGACCGCAGAAATGCTGGCGCGCCTGCACGGTATCAGCCGGGAAATGCAGGATCAGTTTGCAGCCCGCTCCCACGCCCGCGCCTGGGCCGCGACGCAATCTGGCGCATTCAAAACGGAGATTGTTCCGACCGGCGGTCACGACGCCGACGGCGTACTGAAGTCATACAGCTATGATGAAGTGATTCGCCCGGAGACGACGGTAGAAGCGCTGGCTGCGCTGAGGCCCGCGTTCGATCCCGTCACCGGTACCGTAACGGCGGGTACCTCTTCTGCCCTCTCCGATGGCGCCGCAGCCATGCTGTTAATGAGCGAAAGCCGCGCCCGCGAGCTGGGCTTGAAGCCTCGCGCTCGCGTGCGTTCGATGGCCGTCGTCGGCTGCGACCCGTCAATAATGGGCTACGGCCCGGTTCCCGCGTCAAAGCTGGCGCTGAAAAAAGCCGGGCTCACCACCAGCGATATCGATGTGTTCGAGATGAACGAAGCTTTTGCCGCGCAGATCCTGCCGTGCATTAAAGATCTGGGACTGATGGAACAGATCGACGAGAAGATCAATCTCAACGGCGGCGCGATCGCCCTGGGCCATCCGCTCGGCTGTTCAGGCGCGCGCATCAGCACCACGCTCATCAACCAGATGGAGCGCAAAGATGCGCAGTTCGGCCTGGCGACGATGTGTATTGGTTTAGGTCAGGGGATCGCGACGGTATTCGAGCGGGTTTAAGCAAAGAGTTAATTCCCTGAATCATTCGCGCGGCATCGCGGCGGCAACCGAGCAAATCCCCGGGAGCATAGATAACTCTGTGACCGGGGTGAGCGAGCGCAGCCAACAAAAAGGCAGCGTGAATGATAACGGGGAGAAGGTTTAGTTGCCGTTCTTCCCGCCTGTCAGGGGCGGGTTTTTTATTTCCGCTATTCAGCTATTATCACCGGATACGTCACGTTGACTAAGGATAATAACGACTTATGAAAACACTCCCTTTCATACTTCTGCTCACCGCATTCTCTGGCGCTGCTCTTGCCAGCGAACAGGATAACGCTCAGGCATGCCTCTCATGGGGAATCAATAAAATGGCGCAGAATCCGGAAAGCGAGCGGCTCAAGGACCTGACCATCACCAATATTAATACCGAACGCTATGATGAGAAGATAGGCAGCCAACATATCGCGACGCAGTTAGCCGCCACGCTGGAAAAAGAAGGGAACCCCGTAGGGAAAATGCTCTGTTTGCTGGAAAACGATCGACCGCTGTACGTTTACTTTAGCGATGCGCGCTAGAACAGCATCCGGACCAACGCCCGGATGCCTTCACAGCGGCAATCAGATAAAGGCAAACGCGTCGCCAAACAGACGCTCTTCGCGGGCGCCGCGCTCGTTGCAGAACAGATCGCGGGCAATTTTAGCCATCTCGAAGCGACCTGCAATATAGATATCATGATCGCCCAGCGTACCGTAATCCTGCAGGACCGCGGTGAGTACGGTTCCGGTACGGCCACGCCACTCAGCGTCAGGCTGCTCAACCACGGGCTCGATGCGTAAGCCCGGATGCTGCACGCTTAATGCTTCCAGTTCCGCCAGATCATAGAGATGCTTCGCTTCGCGTCCGCCCCAATAGATAGCGATATCGCGGTTTGGATTGCGCGCCAGCGCGGTAAGCAAAATCGAACGCACGTAAGAGAAGCCCGTTCCCCCAGCGATTAAAATCAGCGGGCGTTCTTCGTCATCACGCAGCCAGGCTTCGCCATGCGGCAGATCGACCTCGATTTCACGCTCTTTCAGGATCCGATCCATCACTGCCATCGCATACAGATTAAGTTCAGATGCACCGATATGCAGTTCGATAAACTCCTGTTCCGACGGCGTAGAAGCCATGGAGAATGGGCGCTTATCGCGTTCGTCCATCACGACCATCAGATACTGACCAGCCCGGAAAGAAAACGCCGCTTCCGGCACTAATCGAACGCGATACACAGTATCGGTAATCGCCTCCACCGAGGTCACTTTACAGCTTAAGGTTGTCATGCGTCCCCTCTGTCGGGTCTATTGTGCAAAACAGCGGCGTAGCCCCGCTTACTGTTATTTGAAGATGGCCAGTTCATCCCAGATGGCGTCAACGCGCGCCGTCACCTCGGGATCTTTCTTAATCGGACGACCCCACTCGCGCTGGGTCTCACCGGGCCATTTATTTGTGGCATCCAGCCCCATTTTTGAACCCAAACCGGAAACCGGTGAGGCAAAATCCAGATAATCAATTGGCGTATTTTCTACCATTACCGTATCACGCGCCGGGTCCATACGGGTAGTAATCGCCCAAATCACATCATTCCAGTCACGCGCGTTGACATCATCATCGCAGACGATAACAAACTTGGTATACATGAACTGACGGAGGAAGGACCAGACTCCCATCATGACGCGTTTCGCGTGACCGGCGTACTGCTTCTTCATCGTGACCACCGCCAGGCGATAGGAGCAGCCTTCAGGTGGTAAATAGAAATCCACAATCTCAGGAAACTGCTTTTGCAGAATAGGGACGAAGACTTCGTTCAGCGCAACGCCCAGTACCGCGGGTTCGTCCGGCGGACGTCCGGTGTAGGTCGAATGGTAGATAGCGTCTTCACGCTGAGTAATATGGGTAACGGTAAAGACCGGGAAATTATCCACTTCATTGTAGTAGCCCGTATGATCGCCATACGGCCCTTCCGGCGCCATTTCACCGACTTCAATATACCCTTCCAGCACAATCTCTGCGCTGGCGGGCACCTCCAGATCGTTAGAGATGCACTTCACGACTTCGGTTTTCGTACCGCGCAGCAGCCCGGCAAATGCATACTCGGAGAGGGTGTCGGGAACCGGAGTCACCGCCCCGAGAATGGTTGCCGGATCGGCACCCAGCGCAACGGAGACCGGGAAACGCTCGCCAGGACGCGCTGCGCACCACTCCTGGAAATCCAGCGCGCCGCCGCGGTGCGATAGCCAGCGCATAATCAGCTTGTTCTTGCCAATCAGCTGCTGGCGATAAATGCCCAGATTTTGCCGCTCTTTATGCGGGCCGCGCGTCACCGTCAGGCCCCAGGTGATCAGCGGTGCGGCATCTTCCGGCCAGCAGGTCATGATCGGGATGCGGCCCAGATCGACATCATCGCCCTGAATAATTTTTTGCTGGCATGGCGCCCCGCGCAGACGCTTAGTCGGCATATTCAGCACCTGCTTGAACTGCGGCAGCTTATCAAACAGATCGCGGAAACCTTTTGGTGGTTCCGGCTCTTTCAGGAATGCCAGGAGCTTACCCACTTCGCGCAGAGAACTGACATCCTCCTGCCCCATCCCCAGCGCAACTCGCCGCGGCGTGCCGAAAAGATTACACAGCACCGGCATCGCGTAGCCTTTAGGATTTTCAAATAGCAGGGCCGGACCGCCAGCGCGCAAGGTGCGGTCGGCAATTTCGGTAATTTCCAGATGAGGATCGACCGGCAGGGAAATCCGTTTCAATTCCCCCTGCTGCTCCAGTAATGTCAGAAATTCGCGTAGATCGTGGTATTTCATGGAGTTGTTATTGACCTCTATACAGGCGGCTGATTATACGGCGTTCGCCGGAGCTATGCTGTATTTTTGTTAAATTAGCGTGAAAGAACGCTGAAATTTAGCTTTCAACTGCAATGATTTCGCGATCGCCCCGGCCTTTTGTTATGCTTGCTGCTAGTAGAGTGGAAAGAGTCATTATGCAAGCCTGGTATTTACTTTATTGCAAACGTGGGCAGCTTGAGCGCGCCCAGGAACATCTCGAGCGGCAGGCCGTCAATTGCCTGATGCCAACGATCGAACTGGAAAAAATCGTCCGCGGTAAACGCACGACGGTCAGCGAACCCCTGTTCCCAAACTATCTGTTTATCGAGTTTGACCCGGAAGTGATTCATACCACCACCATCAGCGCAACGCGCGGCGTGAACAGCTTTGTGCGTTTCGGCGCGCTGCCCGCGATCGTGCCGTCTGCGGTTATTCATCAGCTCTCCATCTACAAACCGGAAGGTATTACCGACCCGGAAACGCCGCATGAAGGCGACAGCGTGCTGATCACCGATGGCGCCTTTGAGGGTCTCCAGGCTATCTTTACCGAACCGGACGGCGAAGCCCGCTCTATGCTGCTGCTGAATCTGCTTAACAAGCAGGTATTACAAAGCGTCAAAAATACTGACTTTTATAAAATCTGACGGCGTCTAAAAACGCACGCCAAAGAGCCTTCTGACGTTAGCATCGGTAATCTCTTCCAGCCACGGCGCTTCTTCTCCGCGCCACTCCGCGATACGAGACAGAATATGCGGCAGATATGCAGGCTCATTGCGGCGGGAAGCGGGTTTTGGCTGCATATCCCGCGGCAGCAGATACGGCGCATCGGTCTCAATCAGCAGGCGATCGGCCGGGATATCGGCCAGGAGAGTCCGCAGCTCCAGCCCCCGACGCTCATCGCATACCCAGCCGGTAATGCCAATAAATAATCCCAGCTCCACGCATTCGCGCATCTCTTCGCGGCTACCGGTAAAGCAATGCACCACGGCCCCCGGAAGCTTATCAAGCCACGGGGTTAGCAGGGCCAGGAAACGGTCGTGCGCATCGCGGCAGTGCAAAAATACCGGCATCGACAGTTCCGCAGCCAGCGCCAGCTGGGCGCTAAACGCCGCCTCTTGCTCCTGAGGCGTTGAAAAGTTGCGGTTGAAATCCAGCCCGCATTCGCCAATCGCAACGACCTCTGACTCGCGGGCCAGCTCGTAGACCGCTGCCGCGGCCGATTCCGTCCAGCTGCGGCTGTCGTGGGGATGAACACCGGCCGTTGACCAGCATCCGGAATAACCATGCGCCAGCTGCTGCGCCTGCGCGCTTTCATGAAGGTTGGTCCCCGTCAACAGCATTCCTGTGACTCCCGCCGCCCGGGCTCGGGCAATAACCTCGTCCCGATCGCGGGAAAACTGCGAGCTGGTCAGATTCACGCCGATATCAAACATCATCACCCCCATACGGCAACCGCCCTGACGGGCGGTTGCGCTTTATTCTTCTTTGCCCTGCGCCTCTTCGGCTGCGGCATCCTCGTCACGCGTCAGGCGCTTACCGGTATAGAACCGCGCGAAGAAGACCCCGACTTCAAACAGGCAGTACATCGGAATCGCCAGCAGCGTTTGCGAGAACACATCCGGCGGCGTCAGCAGCATCCCAACGACAAATGCGCCAACCAGAACATAGGGGCGTTTCTTACGCAGGTCTTCCGGCGTGGTGACGCCCATCCAGCACAGCAGGACGATGGCCACGGGAACCTCAAATGAGACGCCAAAGGCGATAAACAACGCCATCACAAAGTCGAGGTAGCTGCGAATATCGGTCGAGACCTGTACGCCTTCCGGCGCCGCATGGGTCAGAAAACCAAACGCCAGCGGGAAAACAACAAAGTAGGCAAAAGCCATGCCGATATAGAACAGCAACGTACTGGAGACCAGCAGCGGCATAACCAATCGACGTTCGTGCTTATACAGCGCTGGCGCCACAAAGGCCCAAACCTGATACAAAATGACCGGCACCGACAAAATTATCGATACCATGAAGGTCAGCTTGATCGGCGTGAAGAAAGGCGAGGCCACATCCGTTGCGATCATGGTCGCGCCAACCGGCATCTGCCGAATAAGCGGCGCAGAAACCAGCTGATAGATATCATTGGCGAAATAAACCAACGCCAGGAAAATGACCAGAATCGCAAGAATGCTGTTGATTAAGCGCTTGCGCAGCTCAATCAGATGCGTAATTAGCGGTTGAGTATCGTCTACGCCCATTTTTACTGTTTATCACTCGATACGGGGGAGGAGGAATCGGAAGCCGCCACGGCAACTTTTACTTTCTCTGCCGGGATTTCACTCTGCGAAACGGGGAGCTCTTCAGACACGGGTTCAGGTACGTGCTCAGGCGCGCTGGCCTGATGTTCAGCCGTTGCTGGCGTCACGTCCTTGCGCTGCTCTTCACTCCCTTTTACAACCGGGTTATGAATCGTATTGGCTTCGTCGCTGGCTTTTTCAGGATCGTGGGCGGAATAGGATCGCTTCATAGATTCAGCCGCTTCTCGCAGCTCATCCATAGATGCTTTTAGCTCAGGCGTCAGGTTATCCAGACTGGCCTTTTCCACCTTCTTAAGGCTTTCCTGAAACTCCTGCAGTTTTAATTCCTGGGTTATTTCATTTTGTACGGTAGCCGCCAGCGACCGCAGCGTACGGATCCAGCTGACTACCGTTTTTACCGCTACCGGTAGTCGCTGTGGCCCCAAAACGATGAGGCCAATCACGAATACCAGCAGAAGTTCACTAAAACCGATATCGAACACGAATTACACCTGCTCTTTGTCGTGGCGTTTAGTCTCGTCTTTTTTTGCGTCATCCGGCTTATCAGCAAGGGTTTTTGCCGCGAAATCTGCATCCGGCGCGGATTTTTCCGGTTTATCGTCGTCGCTCATGGCCTTTTTAAAACCTTTGATCGACGCCCCCAAATCGGAACCGAGCGAGCTCAGCTTTTTTGTCCCAAAAAGCAGAACCACAATGACGACAACAATGAGTAACTGCCAAATACTGATACCACCCATACACATTCCCCTATGACAGATGATGAATTAATAGGACGCATTATACACGTTATGCGCAGTGATAAAGGCGACTGCCGTCAGTTCGTCTTACGCCAGCCGATAAGCCAGGTTACGACGCCAGCGGCCATCAGCCAGCCGGGCATCATGCCCCACTCAGGGCGGTGGATGAACAGCAGCGTACCACTCAGTAATAAAACCGCGCCTATACCAAACAGATAACGGGACTGCCCCTGGCGCACGTGCCGCACCTGGATGTCGCGCACGATGGTATCGACGCTATTCTGTAACTGCTTGCTTTGCTGCAGGCTCTGATACACCAGCTCAGGTATTTCCGGCATTCTCTCAATCCAGAACGGCGCCTTCTCTTTAAAAGCCCGCACCAGAGCCGGAATGCCCACCTGATCTTTAATCCACGACTCAAGGAACGGTTTCGCCGTTTTCCACAAGTCTAACTGAGGATAGAGCTGGCGACCTACTCCTTCTACGTAAAGTAATGTCTTCTGCAGCAGAACCAGCTGCGGCTGCACTTCCATATTGAAACGTCGCGCCGTGTTAAACAGGTTCAACAACACATGGCCAAACGAGATTTCCGCCAGCGGTTTTTCAAAAATAGGCTCGCAGACGGTACGAATGGCAAATTCGAACTCTTCGACGTTGGTATCTGCGGGAACCCAGCCGGAATCAACGTGCAGTTCCGCAACCTTACGGTAGTCGCGATTAAAGAAGGCAATAAAGTTTTCCGCCAGATAGCGTTTATCTTCTTTGTTCAGCGAGCCGACGATACCGCAGTCTATACCAATATACTGCGGGTCTTCCGGGTGGTTACGACTGACGAAAATGTTGCCCGGATGCATGTCGGCATGGAAGAAGCTGTCGCGGAAAACCTGAGTAAAGAAGACCTGCACGCCGCGCTCAGCCAGCAGCTGCATGTTGGTCCCCTGCGCTTCCAGCGCGGCGACGTCGGAAACCGGGATCCCGTAAATCCGCTCCATCACCATCATGCCTTCACTGCAGTAGTCCGAGTAAACTTCCGGGACATAAAGCATCGGGCTATCTTCAAAGTTGCGCCGCAGCTGAATAGCGTTAGCCGATTCACGCAGCAGGTTGAGCTCATCCAGCAGCGTTTTTTCGTATTCACGCACCACTTCCTGCGGGCGCAGGCGACGACCGTCCGGTAACAGACGAGGCACCCAGCGGGCAAGGCGGTAGATGAGCTTCATATCCGCTTTGATAACCGGCACGATATCCGGGCGGATCACTTTAATGACCACTTCTTTGCCGTTCTCTTTCAAGCGCGCGGTATGCACCTGGGCAATAGAAGCGGAAGCAAGCGGTTCAACAGAGAAATCATCAAACCAGGCTTCTATCGGCAGGCCGCCCATGGCTTGCTCAATTTGCTTTTTGGCCTGCAGACCATCAAAAGGCGCAACGCGATCCTGCAGCATGGCCAGCTGATCGGCAATGTGGGGAGGAAACAGGTCGCGACGGGTCGAGAGCATCTGGCCAAACTTGATCCACACCGGCCCCAGCTCCTGCAGCGCAAGACGCAGGCGCTCGCCAAGAGGACGTTCTTTATGGCGGTTTGGCATCCAGAACAGCATCCGCCGCCAGATTCGCAGCGGCAGCGTGATACGCATTTTAGGAATGAGCTCATCAAGCCCGTAGCTCAAAAAGGTGTGGACGATGAAATACAGGCGCCGTAATTCTCCTGGCGTCATTTGCCCTCCAGCGTTTCCAGCCGTTTTTCCAGCGCGGCCAGCGCTCGCTCAACGGCTGTGGTTTCTTCAGCAAACCAGGCCAGCTCCAGCGGACCCGGCGCCAGGCGCCACTCTTCGGTAATCGCTTCCGCAACATAGCGCTGCTGGCGCTGAGCACCACGCAGAAGAAAACGAGCACCGCCGCGGAATACTTTACTAAAGCCTTCCGCAACCACATCCCCGGTATACGGGGCGAGCAGTTCAGCCGGATCGAACTCCGCGAGATCGCACAGCGTAACGGTATTTTGTACCACCTGCAGATCGCCCTGCACTTCAAGATCGCCGCTGCGAATCAGCGCGGTAAGCTGCTGGCGATTACGTAGCTGCGGAAGCACGCTCAGGCGAGTACGCACGGTGCAGTCTGCCTCGCCTTCCCACGCCCCCAGCACATCGACCTGGCGCTCGCTAAAAACCAGCACCACGGATTCGGAGAGCTCCTGCAGTTCGACACGCAGCACTTTCCCCAGCAGACGCTGACGGGCAGGTTTCAACGCCCGATCGCGCCAGAGGAAGGTATTCAGAACCGTCTCAAGACCGGCGGTAACCAGTGGTTTGAAAGGCATAGCGTCCCTCCTGTCAGAACTTATAACCGCGGTGTAGCGCAACGATGCCTGCCGTGAGGTTGTAGTAGTCGACGTTTTCAAATCCTGCATCCTGCATCATGCCTTTCAGCGTGTCCTGATCGGGATGCATTCGAATAGATTCAGCAAGATAACGATAGCTTTCGGCGTCTTTCGCAACCAGCTCGCCTACGCGCGGCAGGATATGGAAGGAATAGGCGTCGTAGGCTTTGCTAAGCGGCTCAATAATCGGTTTTGAGAATTCCAGCACCAGCAGACGGCCACCCGGCTTTAATACGCGGTACATAGAGCGCAGCGCTTTTTCTTTATCCGTCACGTTACGCAGACCGAAAGAAATCGTAATGCAGTCAAAGGTGTTGTCCGCAAAAGGTAGCGCTTCGGCGTTCGCCTGGACGTATTCCACGTTGCCGACAATGCCGATATTGCGCAGCTTTTCACGGCCCATTTTCAGCATAGAGTCGTTGATATCCGCCAGCATCACGCGGCCGGTTTCGCCGACCAGGCGAGAAAATTTCGCCGTCAGATCGCCGGTTCCTCCGGCCAGATCCAACACGGTTTGCCCACGGCGGACGCCGCTGCAGTCGATGGTGAAACGCTTCCACAAACGATGAATACCGAACGACATCAGATCGTTCATTACGTCATATTTTGCGGCCACAGAATGAAATACATGCGCCACCATGTCAGCTTTCTGCTCTTTGGCGACAGTCTGAAAGCCAAAATGCGTCGTTTCTTGTGAATCCTCAACCATCTCTATGCCTGCTTACTTATCAAGAAAATGTTCGTTGAGTGTAACAGGTTTAGCGCACTTCCCATACGCTTCAACGCGGCTGGGGAGGGTTCTCATACGCAGCGGCAACGGCCTTATCGGCAGAAAAGTCTTTATCTTCCTGCGCGTTACCGTCATCTGTAAGGAAGTATTCTTCATCCTGCGCGGCTGCCTGTTCGACTAAGTCAGGATTAATCCCACGTTTAACCTCCACCCCCAGCCCGCGAAATGACTCCGCCTGTACCAGCAGGTTACCGCGCCCGGAGGCGAGCTTTTTCATCGCCTGACGGTAGTTATCCTGGGCTTTATCCAGGCTCTGGCCAATGGCCGACATATCGTCAACAAACAGACGCATCTTGTCATACAGCCGCCCCGCTCTTTCGGCAATTTTCTGCGCGTTACGGCTCTGATGTTCATAGCGCCAGAGATTGGCGATGGTCCGCAGCGCCACCAGCAGCGTGGTCGGGCTCACCAGCATGATGTTGTTTTTCAGCGCTTCGCTAATGAGTTCCGGCTGGCGATCGATTGCCAGCAGGAAGGCCGGTTCCACCGGGATAAACATCAGAACATAGTCAAGCGAGCGCAGACCAGGCAACTGCTGATAATCTTTGCGTCCCAGCAGGCGCATATGGTTGCGTACGGAAGCAATATGCTCCTGCAGCGCCGCTTCTCGGGTGTAATCATCGTCAGCGTTGAAGTAACGCTCATAGGCCACCAGGGTCATTTTGGCATCGATGACCACATCCTTTCCCTGCGGCAAACGGACGATCACATCAGGCTGCATCCGCGCGCGGTTTTCCGTTTCGATGCTCACCTGAGTTTGATATTCATGGCCTTCCCGCAGCCCCGATGCTTCCAGTACGCGGGTCAACACCACCTCGCCCCAGTTGCCCTGAGTTTTGTTATCGCCTTTTAGCGCGCGGGTCAGATTTAGCGCTTCCTGGGCCATCTGCGCATTTAGCTGCTGAAGATTGCGGATTTCATGGGCCAGGGTGTGACGCTCCCGCGCTTCCTGGCCAAAGCTATCCTGCACCTGCCGACGAAAGCCATCCAGCTGTTCGCGCAGCGGCGTCAGCAGACCATGCAGGCTCTGGCGGTTCTGCTCATCTACCCGGCGATTACTGTGCTCAAAAATACGGTTCGCCAGATTCTCAAACTGCTCGCTAAGCCGCTGCTCGCTGTTAACCATCTGGCGGATTTTGTCTTCCGCATGCAGCTGAGTGGATTCAAGACGAGTGGTCACTTCGCGGAGGTCAGCTTCCAGCGAGGCGTTGATTTCGCGCAGGCTGCGCAGCTCGTTATTCAGCAGTTCACACTCTTCGCGCCAGTGAGACTCCTGTACCAGCCGTTGGCGGGTGGCGCTCAGCTCAATATCCAGCTCGCGCCGCTCTTCGATGAGATCGGCGCGAATTTGATCGGCGTGCGCTTTGGTCGCCAGCCAGCCGACAATCAGCCCCACGGCCAGCGCCACGACGGCACTAATAATAATTGAGATATCCACAACGCCCCCTGCGGCAACGACTTACGGCACAAAATAGAATTGTGCTGTACAAACGTCCAGTTTGAAAGGGTTTTCCTGCGAGGCGCTACGCAAAAAAGAAGGGCCGGAGAATCCGACCCTTCTACGAAGAGAGAATAATTACAGCAGGCGGCGCGCCGCTTCCACGACAATTTTCACCGCGTGGCTTTCGGTTTGCTTCATGGTTTCCGCGTTCGGAATCTCCTGCTGGGTACGGTTGACGATAACCCCGGCAACCATTCCGGCGCGCAGGCCCTGGCTGGCGCACATGGTCAGCAGAGTGGCGGATTCCATTTCATAGTTCATTACGCCCATCGCCTGCCACTCTTCCATCGAGCCTTTAAAGCGGCTAACGACGCGGCCGGAGAAGGTATCGTAACGTTCCTGGCCCGGATAGAAGGTGTCGGAAGAAGCGGTCACGCCGATATGGGTGGTCGCGCCAATAGACTTCGCCGCCTCAACCAGCGCGGTAGTACATTCAAAATCAGCCACCGCCGGGAACTCCATCGGCGCAAAGTGCAGGCTTGCACCGTCCAGGCGGACAGAAGCGGTGGTCACCAGAACATCACCTACGTTAATGTGCGGCTGAATGGCGCCGGTGGTACCAATACGCAGGAAGGTACGGATGCCGAGCTGGGCCAGTTCTTCCACGGCGATAGAGGTCGATGGGCCGCCGATACCGGTAGAGCAGACAATCACTGCTTTACCATCCAGCTCGGCGCGCCAGGTGGTGAATTCACGGTGAGATGCCAGCTTAACCGGCTTATCCATCAGCGCGGCGATCTTTTCCACACGCTCCGGATCGCCAGGGACGATAGCCAGCGTAGCCCCTTGTAAATCGTTTTTGGTGAGGCCGAGATGAAAAACATCAGACTTGGACATAAAAAACTCCTCTGTGGGTCGAATTATCAGCAGAAGCAAAACGGTACTTTACAGAAGCTGCTGGTTCAGTTTTGTGATACCAATCACCATGAATGAAATTCATTGCAATAACTTTCCATAAAATAGTGATATACATCACATTAACAAGCTAAATCTCAGAACCCTGAACAAAAGATAGCCGGTTTCGGGCACTGTGTTTGGTTAACGTCCTGTCCAGAGCAGCTATAGTTATTGATGCGCTAATAATTGAGGGTACGGAGAATACCATGACGACAATCAAGCCAACCGGCTTTGCACCTGCAGCCACGCCGCACGCCTCAACTGCCGTTCACACATCAGATGAGAACATCGTGTCCGGGGAGACATCCATCCCTTCGCAGGGAGATAACATGCCGGCATTCCATGCCCGCCCGCGCAGCGTCGACGGTTCGCTGCCGGTGGTTATCGTGGTTCAGGAAATTTTCGGCGTGCATGAACATATCCGCGATATCTGCCGCCGCCTGGCTAAGGAGGGGTATCTGGCTATCGCACCGGAGCTGTATTTCCGCCAGGGCGATCCTAACGATTACAGCGACATTCCTTCTCTGTTCCAGGGACTGGTCACAAAGGTGCCGGATTCTCAGGTGCTGGCCGACCTCGATCACGTGGCCAGCTGGGCCTACCGCCACGGCGGCGACGCCCACCGTCTGCTCATTACCGGTTTCTGCTGGGGCGGGCGTATCACCTGGCTGTACGCTGCGCATAACCCGCAGCTAAAAGCCGCCGTCGCCTGGTACGGCAAGCTGGTCGGCGAAAAAACGCTTAATTCGCCGAAGCATCCGGTCGATGTCGCCGTCGATCTGAATGCGCCGGTTTTAGGGCTGTATGGCGCAAAAGATGACAGCATCCCACAGGATACGGTAGAAACCATGCGCCAGGCGCTACGGGCGGCCAACGCCACGGCGGAAATTGTGGTTTATCCGCAGGCCGGCCACGCTTTTAATGCCGACTATCGCGCCAGCTATCATGAAGAGTCGGCGAAAGACGGCTGGCAGCGAATGCTGGCGTGGTTTGCGCAGTACGGCGGTAAGCGGGGGTAAAAATCAACTATTGCCGATATGGTGACTCACCATCCCGGCAATAGTCCCGTCCGCTATCCATGAAGAAAGGCAGCGGCAAATAAATTCATAGTGCTGTGTCGCATTGCGCGGCACGCATATCGCCTGATGTATCTGGCTAAAACTATCGGGTAAAACGCGAAACTGTGGATTATCCCGCTCGGCTTTCTCCAGAGGCTGACGAATACCGGCCACCATATCACCTTCGCCGTTGATGAACGCCTGTATAGCATCCTGCGAAGTGGCATATTGGCGCAGCGTCGCATGTTTCAGCGTGCGAATCAGATACAGCTCGTAGGCCGCACCTTTGCCCACGTTGATTACTGAACCTTCGCGGTCCATCTCCTGAACCGATTGAATCTTGCTCTCTTTTTTAACCATCAGCGAACTCTCGATCGTGATGTAGGAGGGCGTAAAGCGAAGCTTATCTTCCCTCGCCGGGTCGATAGCCAGAAAAGCGATATCCCATTGATCCATCAGCGCCGCATCCACGACCTGCCCGGCCGTTGGCCAGGTCACCAACCGCGCTTCACGCTGGCTCTCAGTCGCCAGTTTCTTTGCCAGTTCGACGGTTATCCCCCCCGGCGATCCATCTGGCGACAGTATCGTAAGAACCGGGTTGCCCAGATTAATGGCAAAACGTAAATACTTCTTTTGCTCGTGGCGTTCAATCATCATTCATCTCCGAAGAGTGACAGTAGACCCATTCAGTAAATGATTAACTCTGGCCATCTCCAGCGCCAGGGCTTTGACGTATTACTTTAAGCATATCAATGCTGCGCGCCGCAGCATTTTTTATATTTACGTCCGCTGCCGCAGGGGCAAGGATCGTTGCGGGAAGCCGTTTTCGGCTGCTGCTCTTCTTGCGCCAGCCACTGCATCATGGCCGGGAGCGGATAACCGTTTTCCAGAAGCTGCCGCCAGACGTTCATATACGGCGTCACGTGTTTGAAAAAGTGCTGGTAGCCTGCGCACAGGTAGCTATGGCCGGGGCGACCGCTCGGGGAAACGGCGAAGCGATGTTTCGGACAACCGCCGTGGCAGGCAAAGCGAAACTCGCAGCTGCGGCAATCCGCCGTTAGCGTCTCTTGTTTTGCCTGACCAAAAGCGATGGCCTGCTCGCTATTATTCAGCTCGCGGATGCTCTGCTGATGAATATTACCCAGCTTATGCTCCGGATAAACAAAGTGATCGCAGTTATACAGATCGCCGTTCGATTCCAGCGCAAAAGCATGCCCGCAGGTTGGCGAATGTACGCAAAGCACCGGCGGCTGACCGGTCCATGCCGCCAGGGCAACGTCAAACATCTGCACGTAGACGCGATCGACGTCGCGACGCACCCAGATATCGAAAATTTGGTTAAGAAACTCGCCGAACTGCCAGGAGGGTACCGTCCAGGGCGCCAGCCGCGCCGCGCTCTCACCCGGGAGCACCAGCTGGAGCGGCGCCGAGGCGTCGCTGCTCATCCGTTCGACCAGCGGGATAAACTGCATATAGCGCGAACCGGCCGCCAGCAGGAAATCATACACTTCACGGGCATGATCGACGTTATGCTTGCCGACGACGGTCAGGGTATTGAACTCGACGTTATGCGCCTTCAGCAGCGCCATCGCCGCAACAACCTTTTCGTGGGTACCCTTTCCGGCGCGGTTAACGCGGTACTGGTTATGCAGATGCGCCGGGCCGTCTATCGACAAACCCACCAGAAAACCCTGTTCGGCAAAAAAACGCGCCCACTCTTCGTCCACCAGGACGCCGTTAGTTTGCAGCGCATGTTCTATCTTCTTACCGTTGGCGTACTGGCCGCACAGCTCAACGACCCGGCGAAAAAACGGCAGCCCCATCATGGTCGGCTCGCCGCCCTGCCAGGCAAAGGTCACCGCATCGCCGGACTGGGCGGCAATATGCTGGCGAATATAGTTTTCCAGCGTCTCATCGGACATGCGCCAGTTTTTATTCCGTTCCGGATAAAGCGCTTCTTTTTCCAGATAAAAGCAGTAGGTGCAATCGATGTTACACACCGAGCCGCTCGGCTTTGCCATCACGTGGCAGCCATGAATCATGCTAATTTCCCCAGATTTGATGGCCCGGTAAATGCTGCCATTAACTGTTCTCTACAATGTACTGATAGCAGCTGGCGATATGGCGGGCGATGGTATATTCCACCAGCTCGCCGCGATCGTTAAATCCCTGGCGAGTCTTCACCAGCAGCGGCTCGCCTGCGGCAACCTGCAGAATGTCGCAGTCCTGGGCCGTCGGCAGCTCGGCGGTAATGGTGTCTTTATAGCTGTCAATATTCTCGCCGCGCTGTTCCAGCGCACTATACAAACCTTCTTTAAACGCGTCTAAAGTCAGCTCGCCCAGACGCGGCGTCAGCCAGATATAGTTTACCTGCGCGGGCAGTTCATTTTGTCGATAGATCGTGCGGGTGAGACGCTGAATTTTCTGCCCCGCCGGGAGAGCGAAGGCCTGCGCCACTTCCGCCGGCGGCAACAGCTGCTCGAGTGTCAGATTATGTCGCGAAATAGAGTGCTGCTGCTGGCCATCAACCAGCCGGATACGGGTTTTGACGCCCTGTTTCTCTGAGGTGCTGATAACCATAGTGCCGATTCCAGCCTGGCGTTTTACCAGCCCTTTCGCGGCCAGCTCGGCCAGCGCGCGCCGGGCGGTGATGCGGCTGACGCCGAACAGCTCTTCAAACTCGGCTTCGGTCGGCAGGACATCATTCTTTTTGTAGGCCCCGGTTCTCAGCTTTTCCAGCAGGATATCGTGAAGCTGGGCGTACAATGGTTTCGCGCCGCGAGAATAGTCCAGTTCTTCTTTCATTAACTTCGCACTCCTGTTCCCCGGCCGCAGCCGGGGGTACCCCTTAATCAAGTCGCATTTCTAACGCCATCTTATAGTACACGCTCTGATGCTGCTCCTCCGGAACCTCGTTCTGCACGAAAGCCCACAAATTTTGCCGCGCCCAGTCCGGCTGACAGGTGGCCCGCAGTTTGTCAGCCAGAACATGCTGCCCGCTGCCCTCAAGATGCTGCAGTAGCGCAAACAGGCCGTAGCGCACCTGCGGCGTAAAGGCGGCCAGCTCCGGTAGCAGATGCGGATCCAGCCCCAGCAGCGGGCTTTGCGCATCATCCAGGCCATAGCGCGCGTACAGCTCAGCGGGCGCATCGTTCTCCTTCATCATGCAGATCATCTGCTCCCGCAGCCGCCGCGCCGCGTGTTCATCCCGGCACTGGGTTTGCTGCGTCGGATCGGTGTGTAAATCATATAGTCGATGACCGAAGCGATCGGCGCCGCGGGTCATCACCGACTCAGCGGGAATTTTCATTACCGGACAGCCCTTGGTAAAGCGAAACGGCGGATGCAGCGTCGTTTCGCGCAGCTCCTGCGGCGTGAAGCGACGATTGATACGGGTCGGCATCAGGGTGTATTCGAACAGGCCATCGACGCCTTGCTCAACGGGCGAGCGCATATAGACGTAGCGACCATCGGTAATATTAATATGGCAACCGTGATAGCCAAACAGAGCATAGTCGCGGACAGGGGTATCGTCGCGCAGCGCGGGCAGCAGCGACACGCCCTGCATATCCGCCGGTTTATTCAGGCCAAAACAATCCAGCAGCGTCGCGGCGATATCGATGGTCTGCGCCAGCGCCTGACGAGACTCGCCCGCGCCGCCATACTGCGGATGCCAGATAAACAGCGGAATATTTGCCACTTCGTTATACAGCGGCATAATATTTTTCCCCCACCACTCGTGCTCGCCGAGCAAAAAACCGTGGTCGGTGTTGACGATCAGCATCGTGTCGCGCCAGAGATCGTAACGATCCATATAGTCCAGCACCTTACCGACGTACGCATCCACCATCGTCAGCAGCGCCATATAGTATTTCTGGATCATGCTCTTGCGTTCGTCGCTTTCGGTGACGAAGTAGTAAGGCGGCCAGCCGTCGAACTGCGCAGGATCGTCAATGCCGTACATCTTGAGATATTTTTCCGGCACGAAAAACGGCTCATGCGGGTCGAAACATTCCAGCTGCAGAAACCAGTTATCGCTGGCATGGTTGGCGTCGATAAAACCCAGCCCTTTGCCGATCGTCTTCGCCAGATGATGATCCTCTTCGTTCTGCATAAACTGCACGTTGATCTGATGCTGAATCCGGCTGGCGATCCGCCGCTGTTTGATCTCCTCCGGCTCGCCGGATTCGTAGCGATATTGCGGCTTATCCACCACCCCTTTCCAGGCATCGCCCTCCTGACCGCGCACAAACTCGTAGGTGCTGTAGCGAGAGTGATAGGTCGCTCCGCCGTCGCGCCAGTAGTGTTTGTGATCCGTCACCAGGTGGGTGTGAATACCGTTCTTCTTCAGCAGCTCGGGAACCGAATCATCGAACGGCTCGATTGGCGACCAGCCGCGATGTAAAAAGTTATAGCGTCCGGTATGCAGCTCCCGGCGTGCGGGCATGCAGGGCATGCTGCCGACATAGCCGTTGTCAAAACGAACCGTACGCTCCCTCAGCCGCTGGAAATTCGGCGTGATCGCCCTGTCGCTGCCGTAGGCCGACAGCAGGCGCTTATTCAGCGAATCAAACATCAACATTATCGCTTTCATGCTTTACTCCTTCACTCTTCCTTCACGCCGTTTCTTTATCGTAACCGCGTACTTTGCCGACGATATAGGTCAGCACGAAGGCTGCAGCGCAGCCGGTTAACCATGAGATGATGTACTGCAAATATTTGCCGTCGGCGATGAGCGGCAGCGCGGACAGCCCGGCGGCGCCAACGCCGTTGGTTGAGACGCCCAGCAGCACCACCATCATTCCGCCGAAACCAGCGCCGATGGAGCCGGTTATAAAGGCAAATCCTGCCGGAATATTGACGCCGAAAATGGTCGGTTCACCCACCGCCAGAATAGAGGTCGGGATCGCCCCTTTAGCGATTTTCTTCATCATCGGGTCGCGCGTCAGCAGCAGCACCGCCGTCGCGGCACCCACCATCCCGGCGTTGGACATAATCTGGATGGCAAAAAGCGGCGCGTGGCCGGTCGCGTTAATCATCTCCAGATGAATAGGGAACAGGCCGTGATGCAGACCAAGCGAAATCAGGAAGGGGAAAAGCGCGGAGAGGACAAACCCAGCCGCAATGCCGCCGGTAGAGAGCAGGCCGTTTAGCCCGTGCAGAATACCGTTAGAAATGACGCCCGCCACGGGCATAATCACCAGCAGCAGCGCCGCTGCCATCACCACCAACACGATAGTTGGCGTGACCACAACATCAACAATATCCGGGACAAAGCGCCGCACCCGTTTTTCCAGCAGGCACATTAGCCAGGCGCAAAGAATGACGCCAATCAGCCCGCCCTGCCCCGGGATCAGCCCCAGCGCGGTAATCTGCGGCACGATGGTGATCGCCCCCAGCAGGCCGCCCATCACCGCGTTTCCGTCAAACTCCTTCGCCGCCGTCACGCCGGTATAAATGGCGAGGAAGCCGAACAGCGCTTTAGAGACGATATCAAGGAACTGGCTGATGCCGAGCATATGCCGTTGATCGAGCACCACCTGGGTAGGCGACAGGTCTCCCGGCGCCGCCACATGATGCGCCAGCGCCCAGGAAGCGGCTGAGTTCACCAGCACGTTATTAATTCCCATCAGGATACCGGCGGCAATCAACGATGGCAGGATCGGCACAAAAATATTGGCAATATGCTTAAGGATAACTTTGGTGCGGGTCTGTTTTTTCGCCTTTTCCCGCGCCAGCTGAGCTTTTTGCTCAACGTTGCTTAACGGAGTAGCGTCCGCAGGCTGGCCCTTAAGCAGATCGTTAATCACATTTGCGACCTTCGACGATTTTCCCGGCCCGACAATAACCTGCAGGGTATCGTCCTCAACGACCCCGAGTACGCCTTCAATGCTTTTAAGCGCGGCGATATTGACTCGTGTTTGATCGCTTATCGTCATTCGTACGCGCGTCATACAGTTGGTCACATGCAGAAAATTAGCTAAGCCGCCACAGTGCCCCACAATCGCGTTTGCCACCTGGTTGTAGTCCATACAGAGGTTCCTTTATTATTTTACTGGCAATTGTTATAACAATATAATGTTATTATGTTTGTGAGGATCGTCATAAAGGCGCACCAGCGATCGATTTTTGGCAGGGAAGAACAAAAAAGGAGGCCGAAGCCTCCTTGAGCAGAGAGTGGTCAGGATAAGCACATTCGCCGGGTTGCGCTGTGCTTACTCGGGCTACCGGCCCGCAGGCGGCGATCCGTAGCCCCCCACCGGGGGAAAGAGCACTGAGTGGCTCAGGGGTTATTATGCTGTCATCCGGACGCCGGAAAGCGTGGTTATACTATGCCTGACGCAGGTTCTGCGCGGCTTTAACCATGTTGGCCAGCGCAGCACGGGTTTCCGCCCAGCCGCGGGTTTTCAGGCCGCAGTCCGGGTTTACCCACAGGCGCTCTGCCGGGATGCGCTGCGCGGCTTTCTTCAGCAACGCCTCGATCCACTCCACGCCTGGGACGTTCGGCGAGTGAATATCGTACACCCCCGGCCCGATCTCATTCGGATAGTCGAACTCTTCAAACGACTCCAGCAGCTCCATATCAGAGCGCGAGGTTTCGATGGTAATCACGTCCGCATCCAGCGCGGCGATAGAGTCCATGATGTCGTTGAACTCGCAATAGCACATATGGGTATGGATCTGGGTGTCATCTTTCGCCGCCGCGGCATTGATGCGAAAAGCTTCCACACCCCACGCCAGATAGTCCTCCCAGTCGCTACGTTTCAGCGGTAGCCCTTCGCGCAGCGCCGGTTCGTCAATCTGGATGATGCCGATACCGGCGGCTTCCAGATCCGCCACTTCGTCACGCAGCGCCAGGGCAATCTGCTTCGCAATCGTTTCACGGCTGACGTCCTCGCGCGGGAAGGACCAGCAAAGAATGGTCACAGGACCGGTCAGCATGCCTTTTACCGGTTTGTCGGTCAGCGACTGTGCGTATTTTGCCCACTCGACGGTGATCGCCTCCGGACGGCTGACGTCGCCAATCACCACCGGCGGCTTAACGCAGCGGGAACCGTAGCTCTGTACCCAGCCGTTCTGGGTGAAGATAAAGCCGTCCAGATGTTCGCCAAAATATTCCACCATGTCGTTACGTTCGGCCTCACCGTGTACCAGCACGTCCAGCCCCAGCCGCTCCTGCTCGACGATCGCCTGCTTGATGTGTTCAGCGATGCCGGTGCGGTAGCGGTTAGCGTCGAGATGGCCTTTTTTGAAGTCCAGACGCAGGCCGCGGATCTCGGGAGTCTGCGGGAAAGAACCGATGGTGGTGGTCGGCCAGGCCGGCAGCTTAAAGCGGGCGCGCTGCGCTTCGGCGCGAACTTCGTAGCCGCTTTGACGCTGACTGTCCTGAGCGGTTATGGCTGCCAGACGCTTCTCTACCGCCGCGTTATGCACGCGGGTTGAATAGCGACGGGCCCGGATCGGTGCGCTCCAGTCAGCAATCGCAGCGGTGTCGCCGCTGTTCAGCGCATCGCGCAGCAGCGCCAGTTCCTGGCATTTTTGCAGGGCGAAGGCAAACCAGCTCTTCACTTCGGCATCAAGCCGCGTTTCCACGCTCAAATCGATCGGGCTGTGCAGCAGGGAGCAGGAAGAGGCGACCCACAGCTCGCGTTTGCCGACAATCCCTTTAACCTGCGCGTATTTTTCGCTCAGATCGGCGCGCCAGACGTTGCGACCGTTGATCAGGCCCGCGGAGAGCAGCCAGTCGGCAGGCAGGCGCTTATGCAGTTCGGCGACATCATCCTGGCCATGGACCAGATCCACATGCAAACCCTGCACCGGCAGCGCGGTAATGGTGTCGAGGTTATCGGTAATGCCTTCAAAGTAGGTGGTCAACAGTAGCTTAATCTGGCCATTAAGCGCCTCATAAGCCGGTTTGAAAGCGTCCAGCCACGTCTGCGGCAGCTCGAGCACCAGCGCCGGTTCATCAATCTGCACCCACTCAATGCCTCGTTTTGCCAGCTCCGCCAGCACCTGCTGGTAAACCGGCAGAATATCGTGCAGCAGGTTCAGACGATCGAACGACTCGCCTTTCACCTTACCAAGCCACAGATAGGTGACTGGCCCAAGCACGACGGGCTTCACTTTGTGGCCCAGCGCCAGCGCTTCGTCCACCTCATCCAACAGCTGGTTCCAGCTCAGTTTGAACTGCTGGCCCTTCACGAATTCCGGCACCATGTAGTGGTAGTTGGTGTTAAACCATTTGGTCATTTCCGCCGCCGCGGCCGGTTCGCCGGTCGGCGCGCGGCCGCGACCCATGCGAAACAGAGTATCGATATCGACGGAGCCGTCTTTGTTCTGATGACGAGCCGGCACGTTGCCAAGCCACAGGCTGGTGGTCAGAACATGGTCGTACCAGGCGAAATCGCCAACCGGCAGCAGATCAACGCCCGCCTGCTTTTGCTGTTCCCAGTGGCGAGCGCGCAGTTCCCGGCCAACGGCCAGCAGTTCTTCGCGGCTGATATTGCCCGCCCAATAGCTTTCTTGCGCTTTCTTCAGCTCGCGACGCAGGCCAACGCGAGGGAAACCGAGGGTGTGATTAATAATTGTCATTTTTTGAGCCTCATAATTGCAATCCGAAGGATTTCGGATTTAGGGAAGGCGGCAAACTTGCTCATCCCCAGGAGCTTACTGAAGTAAGTGACTGGGGTGAGGAAGTGCAGCCAACGCACCATAAATTCGAAAGATAAAGGATTTAGCCGTCCAGATGTTTACACATCCATAATTGGCAGTTACTGTATATTCCTCAAGCGCAAATTATTCATGGCGAAGTGAAGGACTTTCATGATCGAAATTAAACACCTGAAAACGCTCCAGGCGTTGCGGAACAGCGGTTCGCTGGCAGGCGCAGCAGCGGCCCTGCACCAGACTCAATCCGCCTTGTCCCACCAGTTCAGCGATCTGGAACAGCGCCTTGGCTTCCGTCTGTTTGTGCGTAAAAGTCAGCCGCTGCGCTTTACGCCGCAGGGTGAAATCCTGCTCCAGCTGGCCAACCAGGTGCTGCCGCAAATCAGCCGCGCCCTGCAGGATTGCAATGAGCCGCAGCAAACTCGTCTGCGTATCGCCATCGAATGCCATAGCTGTATTCAATGGCTCACGCCGGCGCTGGAGAGCTTCCGCGCCCGCTGGCCGCATGTGGAAGTGGACTTTCAGTCCGGCGTGATCTTCGACCCGCAGCCGGGCCTGCAGCAGGGCGAGCTGGATCTGGTCATGACCTCCGATATCCTGCCGCGCAGCGGTCTGCACTATTCGCCAATGTTTGATTTCGAAGTGCGTCTGGTGATGGCGCCGGATCATCCGCTGGCGACAAAGACGCGCATTGCGCCTGAGGATTTAGCAACCGAGATGCTGCTGATTTACCCGGTCCAGCGCGCTCGTCTGGATATCTGGCGTCACTTCCTGCAGCCTGCGGGGATCAGCCCGCAGCTGAAGAGCGTCGACAATACGCTGCTGTTAATTCAGATGGTGGCGGCGCGGATGGGCATCGCCGCCCTGCCGCACTGGGTTGTGGAAAGCTTTGAGCGCCAGGGTCTGGTGGTGACCAAAACCCTGGGCGAGGGACTGTGGAGCCGGCTATACGCCGCGGTACGCGACGGCGAACAGCGCCAGCCGGTGACCGAGGCGTTTATTCGCTCAGCGCGGAACCACGCTTGCGACCATTTACCGTTTGTGCGGAGTGCGGAGCGACCCAGCGTCGATGGACCCACAGCGAGGCCAGGATCACCAGAGCTCCCGTAATAAAACTTGGCCAACGGGGCTGCTCCTGCCAGATAGCAAGATTCACCAGCAGCCCGGCAGGTACATGCATATTGTTCATGATGCCGAGCGTACCGGCATCCACCTGGGTGGCGCCGTAGTTCCACATGAAGTAGCCGATCCCCGATGCCGCCACGCCAAGGAACACCAGAATGCCCCACTGTAGAGAAGTTTCCGGCATTTTCTGCGCATTGCCCAGTATCGGCCAGGCAACCGCCGCCACCAGAAACGCCCCGACATAGAACCAAGCGAAGGCATTATGCTGCGGCATCGGACGCGTTTCCATCAAGCGCTTGTAGCCCACCATGCCAATCGCGAAGCTGATATTGGAGAGCTGCACCAGGATCAAACCGGTCCAGAAATGATTTGTCACCTGGTCGTAGCGAATAATACCCGCGCCTATCACCGCCAGCAGCGCGCTGCAGGCGTAGCCCCAGCGCAGGCGGCGGCGGCTCATTACATCATAAATCAGCGTGATATAGAGCGGCGTCAGGACGGTAAACAGCAGGAGTTCAGATACCGTCAGGTACAGATAGGCCTGGAAACTCAACATATACATAATGCCGAGCTGCATCGCCCCCACCAGCATATACAGGCCGATGGTGGACAGGCTTTGCCCGCGGGTGCGCAGGAAAGGTAAAAAGACCAGCGCCGCCAGACCAACGCGCGCCAGCACCGCGAAATAACTGTCGACGTGACCTGCAAGGTATTCGCCATAGAGGCTAAAAGAGAAGGCCCACAGAATGGTGGTGATAATCAGTAGCGCCACAATGAATGTCTCATAGAGTAAAGAACACTCATTGTAGCGAAGTGACAGGTTGACGACTGCTCATTAATTAAACAATCGTCAATCTTTTTTAGTCAAGATAGAGTTTACGCAGGTAGTGGGGAACGGCGTCGTCGACGTTACTGCCAATCACTTCCAGCTCAGGATGCAGGTCTTTCAGCCGCTGGTGCGCGTTGGCCATAATGCAGCCCTTGCCCGCCATCGACAGCATTTCCGCATCGTTCATACCGTCGCCGAAGGCGATACACTCTTTCAGGCGATAGCCGAGCATTTTCGCCACGGCCTCCAGCGCATGGCCTTTCGACACGCCGCCCGCCATCACTTCGAGGCAGGTAACGGTAGAGAAGCTCACGTTCACCCGATCGCCCCAGCGGGCGTTGATCGCCTGCTCCAGCGGCAGCAGATGCTCATGCTTATCGCAGGTGAAAAAGACTTTGCTGATCCCTTCCGGGTCCAGCTCGCCCGGCTCGTACAGCTTGTAGTTAAACACTGCCTCTTTGAAGAAGCGCATCTCTTCCGGACGGTGGCGGTTCATATACCACTCATCTTCACGATAAACGTTGGTTACGATCGCCGGATCGTTTCGCATCATCTCGAACAGGTCAGCGGCGATATCGCGATCAAGGTTATGAGCGAAGATCTGCTTCCCGTCGCTATCATGTACGCGGGCGCCGTTAGAGGTGATCATATAGGATTTAATGCCGAGATTATCGCGAATTTGCCCAACATCGATGTAGTGGCGGCCGGTCGCGAACACGAAATTGATACCGCGTGCGGTAAGCAGTTTCAGCGTCTCTTTGGCGTAGGGGGTTAAGCAGTGATCGGGAGAAAGCAGCGTGCCATCTAAGTCAGACGCAACAACCTGGTACATAAAAATTTTAACCTCTAAACAGGGCGACGAGCGTTTCGCCGGATTAAGTATGTCGAGCAAAAAAATCGACGATAGCGTTTAGCGCGACCGAGCGCATGGCGTCCTTTTCAAAAAGGATCTCATGGTATGCCCCTTCTATGACAAACGGCTTATTCCCTTCGCAGGGATGGCCGCCTGCGGCGCGAAGTTCACAGTAGCGATCGTGCATACGGTTATCGACTACTCGCTCTTCTTCCGCCTGGAGCAATAATGTTGGCGTAACGTCTTTTTCCGCGCCGGCCAGCACCTCTTCGCCCGCAAGGATCCCCTCGCGCACCCAATGGAACGTTGGCCCGCCGACCCGCAGCTGCGGCTCATCGGCGTAAAAACGCAGGTTGCGACGATAGCGTTGACGGCTGTGCGTCAGTACGTTGACCGCAAAGGGCAGCGCCCGCCAGCGGCCGGTACCGAGGGCATACTCTTCACGAATGCGCTGATGGCCCTCAGCCCAATCGAGAATGTGGCGCACCATCCAGTCAGGCAGGCGCATAACAATGCCGAACATCGGCGCGCAGAGCGCCATCGCGTCGCAATGCTGGTGGTGGCGCTGCAAAAATAGCGTCGCAATAGCGCCACCCATGGAATGGGCAAGAATAAACCGTTTCCGCCAGTGCCCCGGCACGACATGTTGTTGCCAGAAAGCGGCGAGATCGTCAACGTAATCGCTGAAATTTACGACGTGCCCGCGGTGGGTATCGGAAAGCATGCGCCCGGAACGCCCCTGGCCGCGATGATCGATAATCATCACGTCAAAGCCGCTGCGGAAAAGATCGTAAGCCAGTTCGGCGTACTTAACGTAGCTTTCAATACGACCCGGACAGATCACCACGACCCGGTCGTGACTTTTGGCGCAGAAGCGCACAAAGCGCACCGGAACGTCATCCACGCCCGTAAATTCAGCCTCTTCCCGCTGACGCCAGAAATCGGTTAGTGGCCCCATGGTAAAAGCCGCAAACGCGTTTTCTCGTGTTTCCCAGTCCTTTTGCTGCAAAAACATCGGGCTTACACCCCTGATAACCGCTGAAAATCGTTTTTTTGTCGTGCATCACACAATGCTTACACAATAGCGTATTGTGGCATAAAAACAGACAATCAGGGAGTTTCTCATGACGTTCGAGTGGTGGTTTGCCTATCTGCTAACATCTATTATTCTCAGCCTGTCGCCGGGCTCCGGGGCAATAAATACCATGACCACCTCTATTAACCACGGCTATCGCGGCGCGGCGGCCTCTATTGCCGGGCTACAGACCGGGCTCGGCATTCACATCGTGCTGGTCGGCGTCGGCCTGGGGACGCTCTTCTCTCGATCGCTGTTAGCTTTTGAAATCCTGAAATGGGCGGGCGCCGCTTATCTTATCTGGCTCGGCATTCAGCAGTGGCGAGCCGCAGGCTCTCTCGATCTGAATACCCTTGCGAAAGCACAGACCCGCGGCAAACTCTTTAAGCGCGCGGTATTCGTGAATCTGACCAATCCGAAAAGCATCGTATTTCTCGCCGCGCTCTTCCCGCAGTTTATCGTGCCGCACCAGCCTCAGGTAATGCAGTATCTGGTACTTGGCGTTACCACTATCGTGGTCGATATTATCGTCATGATTGGCTACGCCACGCTGGCCCAGCGTATCGCTGCATGGATCAAGGGGCCAAAACAGATGAAGGCGCTGAATAAGGTCTTTGGTTCGCTGTTTATGCTGGTCGGCGCCCTGCTGGCCTCCGCCCGCCACGCGTGATGTATAGATAAACAAAAAATTACCGTACTGATAAAATATAGGGCCCAGGCGGGAGAAGAGCAGGATGTTCGGCCGCTATTCTATGAGCTGGCACAGCGGGTGCCGCAACATGGAGGTGTACTGATGACTCTGGCAGAAAAGTGGCTTGAGGAAGGTATGCAAAAGGGCATTAAGGAAGGCATAAAAGAGGGCAAACGCGCTGCGCTACTTAACGTCGCAAAGGCCATGCTCGAGCGGGGCATTGATACTACTGCGGTGATGGAAATGACCGGTCTCACGTCCGACGATTTGCAGCAGCTCCATCATTAATACCCGGCCCGCCCATAACCTCCTGGGCGGGACGCAGAAGGGTTAGCGTGAAATAATCAGATGAATACCGAAGCCGGCGAATAGCGTACCGGCGATGCCGTCGATCCACTTCGCCATCCGCTGATAGCCACGGCGCATGCCCGGCAGGGCGAACAGGCTGGCAACCACCGTGAACCAGGCCAGCGTCTCCAGTACGATCAGCAGAAAAATTCCCCAGCGCGCGCCAGAAGTGACGCTATCGCCGACGAACAGCGAGAACACGGAGCCGAAATAGATAATCGCTTTTGGGTTCGCCAGATTAGTCAGCAGCCCTTTCAGAAAGCTCCGGCCGCTGCGCGCCAGCTCAACCTGAGGCTCTACCGCTGCCGCCGCTTCGCCTTTTTTCAGCGCGCCACGCAGCATCTGGAAGCCCATCCAGCACAGATACAGGCCGCCGCCGACCATAATAATGGTATGCAGCCAGGCCATCTTCTCGATAATCAGGTTCAGGCCGAGCAGCGCTACGCCCGCCCATACCATTACCCCGCAGGTGATACCCAGCACGCCCATCATCGCCTCCTTACGAGAGCGGCTAACGGCGGTTTGCGAAACAAAGAAAAAGTCCGGGCCAGGACTCATCAGCGCAATGATATGCACCAGCGCGACGGTGAAGAAAAGCGTCAACATAATTAACTCGCAGGAAAATAGTCAGGACGAAAACTATATTTGCACTTTTTCGTCCGGCTGACTACTCATCATCGCCATCCACGTGCGCGCGGATCAGGGCCATAAACTCTTTACCAAAACGCTCGAGCTTACGCGTGCCGACGCCGTTGACGCTAAGCATCTCGCCGGCCGTCAGCGGCGTTTGCTCAGCCATTTCAATCAGTGTTGCATCGTTAAACACGACGTAGGGTGGGATATTCTCTTCGTCGGCAATCGCCTTACGCAGTTTGCGCAGCTTGGCAAAAAGCTTACGATCGTAATTGCCGCCAAAGGATTTCTGCATCGCTTTTGGCTTCAGCGCCACAATACGCGGCACGGCAAGCTGTAGCGTCACGTCGCCGCGCAGAACCGGACGCGCGGCCTCGGTAAGCTGTAGCGCAGAGTGCTGGGCAATATTCTGCGTGACCAGGCCTAAATGGATCAGCTGGCGGATCACGCTAACCCAATGCTCATGGCTCTGCTCGCGCCCAATGCCGTATACCGGCAGCTTATCATGCCCCATATCGCGAATACGCTGGTTATTGGCGCCGCGCAGCACTTCCACCACATAGCCCATACCAAAGCGCTGGTTGACGCGGTAAATCGTCGACAGCGCCTTCCGCGCGTCCATTAAACCGTCGTACTGTTTCGGCGGGTCGAGGCAGATATCGCAGTTGCCGCACGGCTCCTGGCGCCCCTCGCCAAAGTAGTTGAGCAACACCAGGCGGCGGCAGGTTTGCGCTTCGGCAAAAGCCCCCATCGCGTTGAGCTTATGGCGTTCGATGTCCTGCAGCGGCCCGGCGGGTTTCTCCTCAAGGCAGCGCCTGAGCCACGCCATATCCGCCGGATCGTAAAACAGCATCGCCTCGGCAGGCAGCCCATCGCGCCCGGCGCGGCCGGTCTCCTGGTAATAGGATTCAATATTGCGGGGGATATCGAAATGCACCACAAAACGGACGTTCGGTTTGTTGATCCCCATCCCGAAGGCCACCGTGGCCACCACGATTTGCAGGTCGTCGCGCTGGAATTTCTCCTGTACGTCGGCGCGGATATGATTTTCCAGGCCGGCGTGATAGGCCGCCGCGCTGATGCCGCGACTTTGCAGGCGTGCGGCGGTATCCTCCACTTTCGACCGGCTATTGCAGTAGATAATGCCTGATTTGCCGCGCTGATCCTGTACGTAGCGCATCAGCTGATCCAGCGGCTTAAACTTCTCCATCAGCATGTAGCGGATATTGGGTCGGTCGAAGCTGCTGACCTGGATAAGCGGGTCGTTCAGGCCCAGCAGGCGAACAATGTCGCGACGCGTGGTGTCATCGGCGGTGGCGGTCAGCGCCATAAACGGGATTTGCGGTATCCGCTGGCGCAGCTGCCCTAACGCAGCGTATTCCGGACGGAAATCATGGCCCCACTGGGAAATACAGTGCGCCTCATCCACCGCCACCATCGACAGATTCCAGTGCGTAAGATGCTCGAGGAAGTTATCCAGCATCAGGCGCTCCGGGGCGATATACAGCAGGCGGATCTGCCCGCTGCGGCAGCCGGCCATCACCTCCTGCTGCTGCTCCCGGCTCTGGGTTGAATTCAGGCACGCCGCCGCCACGCCGTTAGCCAGCAGCTGATCGACCTGATCCTTCATCAAGGAGATGAGCGGCGAGACCACGACGGTCAGACCGCCCAGCACCAGCGCCGGCACCTGATAACACAGCGACTTGCCGCCGCCGGTCGGCATCACCACCAGGCAATCGCGCCCGGCCAGTGCCGTATCGATAATGGTTTCCTGGCCAGGGCGAAACTGCTGGTAGCCGAAGGTCTCTTGTAAAACCTGCTTAGCCAGCGATTCCTGATTCAATACTTCCGCCTGCGCCACGTTGACCCCATATGCCTGAAAAGAAAACAGGCGCTATTTTCAGCGCCTGAGAGCCAGAGTGCAACGATTAAAACAGATCGTTGAGCATCAGCCCGACGCCGACGCGGGTTTGATTAAAGTTATAATCGATAAGCGACTCGCCATAACCGCTATAGACCTGAGTATAGACGCGCACGTGTTTGGTGATCGGATAGCTTACCCCAAGCTCGGCGCCGCCGTAGCCGGTATTCCAGTTATATTGCCCCTGAGCGCTGAGAATAGCGTCGCCCAGCTGGTAGCCCACTTTCAGCCGGTAATAACCCATATATTTGGTGATATCCGGGTTATCGTCGGTGCTGCCAATAACGTACCAGGGCTTCACCTCGACCAGCCAGTTGCCATTTTGCGCCATCAGTCGGGTATAGAGGCGATTCCAGCTGCGGGAAGTGGGATCGGAACGGCCGTTAGAGTCGTGGTTATAACCCATTTCAACGTCGCGCAGCGTCCAGCCGGCAAATGAGTAATCGGTCGCAAACCCGAGGAACAGCTGCGGCTCGTAGTTGGTTTCGCGAAACGGCGCGGACTCTTTGCTGTTGGAGAGCTGCCACCAGGATTTTTGCGTATAAGAAGCGCCCAGCAGCGAATTCTCGCCCAAAATCCCGCGCCATAATGGAAACGCCAGGCTAAGCTGGAACTTCACTTCGTCTTTACGCGCGTTTTCAGCCCAGTCGTAGCTGCGAATCGCTTCTTTATTGAGATCGCTGGTCCACGTATAGAGCAGATAGTTGCTCTCGTAGGGATAGAGCAGGAAGGGATTATCATGGTCCTGTAACAGGTTGGCGATAATACTCCCGCGAACGGCCGGAGTGTCGTGGACCTGTTCATTCACCGGCGCGTCCTGCGCCAGAACGCCGGCCGGAAGCGCAACAAGCGCCAGCAGGCAGGCCAAAGAGATACGCATTGCTGTTCTCCTGGATGGATATTTATTATTTCTGTTTAACCCAGGCAGCATTCTACCTATTTATACGTCTTCTGACCTGTTATCCGTTCTTAAAGTAGAAATCAATATTTTAGAAGCATAAAATCAACATTTCATTAACCTATGGAAATGTTGTTATGTCTGAACTGACCGCCGCCGCCGCCCTGAAGCTGGTGGGAGAAATCTTCGTCTACCACATGCCCTTTAATCGCGCCTTAGGGCTGGAGCTGGAGCGCTATGAAAAAGAGTTCGCCCAGCTGAGTTTCAACAACCAACCAATGATGGTCGGCAACTGGGCGCAGAGTATTTTACATGGCGGAGTGATTGCCTCAGCGCTGGACGTCGCGGCGGGGCTAGTATGCGTCGGCAGCACCCTGACTCGCCACGACACCATCAATGAAGAAGAGCTGCGCCAGCGCCTGTCGCGGATGGGCACCATCGATCTGCGCGTCGACTACCTGCGTCCGGGTCGTGGGGAGCGCTTTACCGCCACCAGCAGCCTGCTGCGCGCCGGTAACAAGGTGGCAGTGGCCCGCGTCGAACTGCATAACGAAGAGCAGGTGTATATCGCCAGCGCTACGGCGACGTATATGGTGGGTTGATCGGCTTAAATCGAGTAACATCATTCTCTTTGGCAATGGATTTGTACCGATGGACGCTAAACAAACGCGGGTGGGGGTTCTCCTGGCCCTGGCCGCCTATTTTATCTGGGGTATCGCGCCAGCGTACTTCAAGCTTATCTACTATGTTCCCGCCGATGAAATTCTGACTCACCGCGTGATCTGGTCCTTCTTCTTTATGGTCGCGCTAATCAGCATCAGTCGTCAGTGGCCGCAGGTCAAAAGGCTACTGAAAACGCCGAAGAAGGTGTTTCTGCTGGCCCTGTCTGCCGTGCTGGTGGGCGGTAACTGGCTGCTATTTATTTGGGCGGTCAATAACCATCATATGCTGGAAGCCAGCCTGGGCTACTTTATCAACCCGCTGGTGAATATTCTGCTGGGGATGATCTTCCTCGGGGAGCGTTTTCGTCGGATGCAGTGGCTGGCGGTGCTGCTGGCCGCCTGCGGCGTTCTGGTGCAGCTCTGGACTTTTGGCTCGTTGCCGATTATCGCGCTGGGCCTGGCGTTCAGCTTCGCTTTTTATGGTCTGCTACGTAAAAAGATCGCCGTGGATGCACAAACCGGCATGCTGTTTGAAACGCTCTGGCTGCTGCCGGTCGCCGCGATTTATCTGTTTGGTATAGCCGATAGCCCGACCAGCCATATGGGTCAGAACCCGTGGTCGCTGAACCTGCTGCTGATGGCGGCGGGCGTGGTCACCACTATTCCGCTGCTGTGCTTTACCGGCGCGGCGACCCGTCTGCGCCTTTCTACGCTGGGCTTCTTCCAGTATATCGGCCCAACGCTGATGTTCCTGCTGGCGGTGACCTTCTACGGCGAGGTGCCGGGCGCGGATAAGATGGTGACCTTTGCTTTTATCTGGGTGGCGCTGGCGATTTTCGTAATGGATGCGGTTTACACAATACGCCGTACGCGTAGGGCATAAAGCCAGACCGGTACGCAAAAAAGGAGCCGAAGCTCCTTTTTTTACAGCCAGTTCTTGCGCTTAAAGTACAGATAGGGCGCCAGGCCAGCGAGCATCATAAAGACAATCGCGCCGGGATAGCCAAAGCTCCAGTGCAGCTCAGGCATAAACTCAAAGTTCATGCCATAGCTGGAAGCCACCAGGGTCGGCGGCAGGAAGACGACGGAGACGACCGAGAAGATCTTGATGATGCGGTTCTGCTCAATGTTGATAAAGCCCATCGCCGCCTGCATCAGGAAGTTGACCTTCTGGAACAGCGATTCATTGTGCGGCAGCAGGGATTCGATATCTCGCAGGATTTCGCGCGCCTGCTCCAGCTGCCCTGCCGGCAGACGGGCCTTGCGTACGAGGAAGTTCAGCGCGCGCTGGGTATCCATCAGACACAGGCGGACTTTCCAGCCGATATCTTCCTGTTCCGCCAGCGTAGAGAGCGCCTCGTCGTAATCATCGCCCTGACGACCTTCCATAATCACCCGGCTAAGCTTTTCCAGATCGCTGTAGATGTTTTCGATTTCATCCGCCAGCTGCTCGATTTTGGTTTCGAACAGATCCAGCAGCAGCTCGTAGGCGTTGCCGTCCACCATCGACTGGTTGCGGGCGCGCATGCGATACAGGCGGAAAGCGGGCAGCTCCCGCTCGCGCAGGGTGAACAGACGGCCTTCGCGGATAGTAAACGCCACGGTAGAGTTACCGGCGTGATCCTCAGCATCTTCAAAAAAGAAAAATGAGTGGATATGCAGACCGTCTTCATCCTCAAAGAAACGCGCTGACGCTTCGATGTCTTCCAGCTCCGGGCGCGTCGCCAGGTTCTGGCCCAATTCCGTTTGCACACGGCTTCGTTCATCGTCGTCAGGCTCGACCAGATCGACCCACACCGAACTGGCGAGGTGCTTGATCTCGTCGGCTTCCAGACGCGTTAAGCGATTGTTTTCCAGTTGAAATGCGCTCAGCATGACCGGGACTCCCAATGCAAAAAATTATCGGACAGTTCGGTGGGCACACAGAAACAATTTGGGTTTCAGACCATTAAGCCTGACTCAGAGCGACGGGAATAGAACGGGTCGCCGACAACCGCTAAGGCTATCAGCATAAGAGGATAGCCTTAGGAGTTGTTCCTGATGGGCAGGAAATTGAGCCAGCATCTACTGGGTGTGTCCAAGGCGAATGTCCTCTTAGCGTAATCGTGCGCGCATGTTACGCCAGCGCAAAAACGGCGTCAACACGCAACGGAACGCTAAAGAGCAAATCAAGCTCCTTAACGTATAAAGGTAGCAGAATATTACAAAATAATGATATTTTTCTTACTGTTACACTGTTTCCAGCCGGGCATACGCCGCGACCAGCCATTTGATCCCCTGCCCCTGAAAGGCAACCTGCAGGCGACTGTGTTCGCCGCTGCCTTCGAGGTTCACAATGGTGCCTTCACCGAATTTGGCATGGCGGACGCGCTGGCCCAGCTTATAGCCGGTGTCGTTTTCTACCATCGGCGTCCCCATGCGCTGATGGCTGACCGGCCGGCTCACCGTGGCGCGCAGCCGCACCTCTTCCACGCACGACTCCGGCAGCTCGCCGATAAAGCGCGAGGGACGATGATAAACCTCTTTGCCGTACAGGCGACGGGTCTCCGCGTAGGTCAGCGTGAGTTTTTGCATGGCACGAGTTACGCCGACGTAGGCCAGGCGGCGTTCTTCCTCCAGGCGGCCGCCCTCATCAAGCGCCATCTGGCTCGGGAACATCCCTTCTTCCACGCCAACGATAAATACCTGCGGAAACTCCAGCCCTTTCGCCGAATGCAGGGTCATCAGCTGTACCGCATCCTGCCAGGTGTCCGCCTGCCCTTCTCCCGCTTCCAGCGCCGCATGCGAGAGGAACGCCTGCAGCGGCATTAAATCTTCATCTTCTTCGTTGTAGCTAAACTGGCGCGTCGCCGTCACCAGCTCCTCTAAGTTTTCGATACGCGTCTGGCCCTTCTCGCCTTTCTCCTGCTCGTACATCATGCGCAGGCCGGAATCTTTAATGACCCGGTCGGTCTGCACGTGCAGCGGCATGTCGGCTGTCTCCTGCGCCATGGCGTCAATAAGTTCCATAAAACGCTGCAGAGCGCTGGCAGCGCGCCCGGCGAGAACTTTCTCTTTTAACAGCTCGCGACAGGCCTGCCACAGCGTCAGCTGCCGGTCGCGCGAGGTCTGACGCACCACGTCCAGCGTGCGATCGCCAATGCCGCGCGTCGGGGTATTGACCACGCGCTCAAACGCCGCATCGTCGTTACGGTTGGCAATCAGGCGCAGATAGGAGAGCGCATCTTTGATCTCCTGACGTTCGAAGAAGCGCATGCCGCCATAAATACGATAAGGCATGCTGGCCTGCAGCAGCGCCTCTTCCAGCACGCGCGATTGGGCGTTGCTACGATACAAGATCGCGCACTGCTCCAGCGCCCCGCCGTTTTCCTGCCAGGTTTTGATACGATTGACGACAAAACGCGCCTCATCAAGATCGTTAAACGCGCAGTAGAGCGAAATCGGCTCGCCGTCGGCGCCGTCGGTCCACAGCTTTTTCCCCAGCCGTCCGCTGTTGTTCTCAATCAGGGCGTTCGCCGCGCTGAGGATATTGCTGGTCGAGCGATAGTTCTGCTCCAGACGGATAGTTTCCGCGCCGGGGAAGTCGTTGAGGAAGCGCTGGATGTTTTCTACCTGCGCGCCGCGCCAGCCGTAAATCGACTGATCGTCATCGCCAACGATCATTACCTTACCGGTATCGCCCGCCAGCAGTCGGATCCACGCGTACTGAATATTGTTGGTATCCTGGAATTCATCCACCAGGATATTGGTAAAGCGCTCGCGGTAGTGCTGAAGGATATGCGGCTTGTTAAGCCACAGCTCGTGGGCGCGCAGCAGCAGCTCGGCGAAGTCCACCAGCCCCGCGCGATCGCAGGCTTCCTGATAGGCCTGGTAAACCTTCTGCCAGGTCTGCTCAACCGGATTACCGTAGCTCTGAATATGATGCGGGCGCAGCCCTTCATCTTTTTGGCCGTTGATGTACCACATCGCCTGCCGCGGCGGCCACTGCTTCTCATCGAGATTCATCGCCTTAATCAGGCGCTTAAGCAGGCGCAGCTGATCTTCGCTGTCGAGGATCTGGAAGTCCTGCGGCAGCCCGGCGTCAAGGTGATGAGCGCGCAGCAGACGGTGCGCCAGACCATGGAAAGTGCCGACCCACATACCGCCCTGAGTGGTGCCCATCAGTTGACCAATACGATGACGCATTTCCGCCGCCGCTTTGTTGGTAAAGGTCACCGCCATGATGGAGTAAGGGGAACAGTTCTCAACGCTCAGCAGCCAGGCGATGCGGTGTACCAGGACGCGCGTCTTGCCGCTGCCCGCTCCTGCCAGAACCAGCATATTAGTACGTGATGCCGCAACGGCTTCACGCTGTTTGTCATTGAGGCTGTCGAGCAGGTAAGAAACGTCCATTGGCACCGCCGGAAATGAGGCGCCCGGCAACGTTTGGCTCGCCGGGCTACTGTTAATTTATACAGAACTACTGACGATTATATCAGCGAGGTCAGAGATGCCAACCGTGAAATTTCGATGTGCGGTAGCAGGCGGCCATCGGCGGCGCGCATCAGGTCTGCGCCCTGCGGTTTGATCCAACAGGCCTGCATGCCGCAGCGAATAGCGCCTGCGACATCGGTCGTCAGATCGTCCCCGACGTGCAGAATCTGCCCCAGAGGAAGCTCCAGCCGCTCCGCTGCGAGATGATACATATCGGCAAAGGGCTTAGAGCGTCCGTCAGGGCCCGCGCGCAGCACGAAGCGGAAGTAGTCGCTCAGGCCAAAGAGTTCCGGCTGGGCGTTGCCGTTGGTAATGGCCACCAGCGGCCACTTTTCCGCCAGCTGCGCCAGCGTATCGTGCGTCTCCTGCGGAACGTCAATCAGGCTGCGCCAGTGAGCGAAATTCGCCATCGCTTCATCGGCCCCCGTTTTCGCCAGCGTCGCTGAAAGCCCGGCGTTGATCATCCCCAGCTCCAGCGCGCGGCGGCGCCATTCGGTCACATCGTGGTAAATTTCCGGCTCTGACGCCAGCAGCGTCTGGCGCAGCCGGTTAAGCTCGCTGGCGTCAAATTGGCTCAGAGAAGGGTGGTAGCTGCGCACAAAGCTCAGCGACTCATGCAGCGTCCGGTCAATCACCGGGCGGTTGTCATAAAGGGTATCGTCCAGGTCAAACGTCAATGCTGAAATCTGGCCCAGAGGTCGGTAAAAACGCATCATTTCCCCCGTTTGGCGCGCGGATGTGCCGCATCGTACACCGACGCAAGGTGTTGAAAATCGAGATGGGTATAGATTTGAGTGGTGGAAAGGTTAGCATGGCCCAGCAGCTCCTGCACCCCGCGCAGATCGCCGCTCGACTCCAGCATATGGGTCGCGAAGGAGTGGCGCAGCTTATGCGGGTGCACGTGGCTGTTGAGCCCCTGCTTTATGCCCCATTCGGCAAAGCGCTTTTGCACGTTACGCGCGGAAATTCGCTTCCCCAGTTTAGATAAGAACAGGGCGTCCTCATCGGCGCCGAACAGTCCGCGCAGATCGAGCCAGTGCTCAATCCACACCACCGCATTGCGGCCAATCGGCAGGCGGCGCTCTTTGCTGCCTTTGCCCATCACCCACACCTCGCCGGATTCCAGATCGAGGTGCTTAATATCGAGATTCACCAGCTCCGAAAGACGCAACCCCGCGCCGTACATCACTTCCAGCATCGCCCTGTCGCGTACCGCCAGCGGATCGTTGAGATCGATATCCAGCAGCCGATTAACGTCGTCGACGTCGATATTTTTCGGTAGATGGCGGGGTATTTTCGGCGCCGAAATCCCCTTCGCCGGATTCGCGGCCAGTTCGCCCTGGCTCACCAGCCAGTCAAAGAAGCTGCGTAAGGCGGAGAGACGTAAGGCCAGGCTGGCAGGCCCCAGCCCCTGACGACGGCTGCGCACCGCCAGGCTACGGACCTGGGCGGCATCACACTGCTGCCATCTTTTCAGCCCGGCGCTATCCGCCAGCGCGATAAGCGTTTCCAGCTGGCGGCGATAGTTCAGCAGCGTTATCGGGCTCAGCTGACGCTCGACGCCGAGATAGCGTAAGAAGCGTTCTACGGGAGCAAACAGAGGCGAGTCGGTCATGCGCGTTCAATCCAGCGCTCCAGCAATCCCGGGAGCATCGACGCGATTTCCTGCAATAGCTGCGTTCCCTGCCCTTGCTGATAGTGCTGGGGGTCGCGACTGCTGAATATCATCACTCCGGGGGCGTCGTCTCCCCCCAGCAGCGACATCGCCACCGATCCGATGGCTTTAGCTTCCGGCAGCACGACCAGCAGCTCGGGACCGTTTAAAGCGCCAAGATAATGGCGCTGTTGCCCAAGACGCTGAATGCGAATAGGCTCAAACGCCTGACGGCTTATCGCCAGATGGGTGAATTTGGAAGGCGCGCCGAGCCGCCAGCGGTCGGGAAACAGGCGCACCGTGGCGCCCGCCAGACCCAGCTCGCGCGCCCAGCGATGAAAGCGGTTCAGCATTTCGTCAAGGCTATCGGCCGCCGCCAGCCGCGTTTGCAGGTGAAACAGGCGCTGAAACAGGCTTTCGTTAGCCGTCGCCTGCTCCATCAGCAGCGTCATATTTTCTTCCAGCACGTTGATATGGTTCCGCGCCCGCGCCATGTGCCACTCCACCAGCGAGACCGAACCACGCACCGGATGCGGCACCGACATGTGCTCCACCAGCGCCGCATTACGAATAAAGAATTCAGGATGTTGCAACAGATAGTCCACCACTGCGCGATCGTTTAGCTCGCTGGCAAGTTCCTGTTGTTCTTCCCCGACTTGTTTCATAAATGAATAAATCCGTCATAGACATGTGCCGCCGGGCCAGTCATATACAACGGTTGGCCCGGACCTTTCCAGGCGATATCCAGACGCCCGCCGGGTAATTCCACGCGGACCTCCTCGCCCAGTAATCCCTGCTGGATACCGACTGCCGCCGCCGCACAGGCGCCGCTGCCGCAGGCCTGAGTTTCCCCCGCACCGCGTTCATACACGCGCAGGCGAATATGAGAGCGGCTGATCACCTGCATAAAGCCGATGTTCGCCCGCTCCGGGAAGCGCTCGTGGTTTTCCATCACCGGGCCGAGCGTTTCCACCGTCGCGGTTTCCACATCATCAACCTGGATAACGCAGTGCGGGTTACCCATCGACACCACGCCGCACAATACTGTCTGTTCAGCGGCGCGCATAATATAGGTCTTTTCCGCTTTGTTGGCGCGGAACGGCACCTGGGACGGTTCGAAGTTTGGCTCACCCATATTGACGCGCACCAGATCGTCTTCCGTGACGCTTAATACCATACGGCCATTCGAGGTACTGACGCGGATATCACGTTTATTGGTCAGGCCTTTCAGACGCACAAAGCGGGCGAAACAGCGCGCGCCGTTGCCGCATTGCGCCACTTCGCTACCGTCGGCATTGAAGATACGATAGTGGAAGTCGAGCTCCGGATCGTAAGGCGGCTCCACCACCAGCAGCTGATCGAAACCCACGCCAAGATGCCGATCCGCCAGACGACGGATCAGTTCAGGTGAGAAAAAAACATTCTGCGTTACTGCGTCAACGACCATAAAGTCGTTACCCAGGCCATGCATTTTAGAGAACTGCATTTTCTACTCCAGCTGCGCGGAACTGTCAGTAATTCACCTGGGTCGGGCCACCGCTATCGCCGCGATCGTTACGATCCGGCGTAGAGCTCTGGATACCGCTATCAACCGGCTTAGTCGGCGGAGGCGCCGTTTTATCCGCTGGCGGGAAGTAAAGCGGCCCTTTCAGACCACAGCCGCTAAGGCTGAGAACCGCTAATAAAACGGCAAGCGCTGGGAAAACGTTTTTCATGGATAGTTGCCCGTGATTCATTCTTACTGCTTTCTATCATCGCAGGAGAAGACGTAAAAGCAAGCGTTTAGGGCAGCTTTATGAAATCTGAAAAGCGGCTTTTCACCAGAGTTACGGCGCAAAAGCGTTGCCAGTGACACTCTGGTGATTCAATTTATCTGAGCTCACTGCCAGCATTTTTTTAGCACCTGTATCGATTGCACAATATCCGCTTCCATGACGCCAGCGAACCCAAGCACAATACCGTAATGGTGGTCGCTTTCCGGCGTATCGGGGATCCACAGCGCGCTCAGCGGCGTAATTTCAACGCCTGCCGCCTGGGCCTGGCTAACAAGCCGATTTTCCGTTTCGGCGCTATCCAGCGTAATCGCGGCATGTAGCCCCGAGGCCACTTCGGGCATCACGCCAATATGGCTCAGATGCTGGTTCCACTCGGCCAGCAGCAGATCGCGGCGGCTTTTACTGATTCTGCGCATTCGACGAATATGGGGCTGGAAATGACCTTCGGTAATAAAGCTCGCCATCACCTGCTGGTCGTTCATTGGCGGCTGGCGGGTGGACAACGTGCGCAGCAGGTTCAGTGGTTCCACAAGCTGTTGCGGAACTACCATGTAGCCCAGGCGTAGCGCGGGATACATCACTTTGGAAAACGAACCGATATAAATAACCCGGTGGCGATTATCCAGCGCGGCGAGCGGCATTAACGGCGTGCCGTCATAGCGATACTCACCGTCGTAATCATCCTCCATAATCCACGCCTGATGCTTTCTGGCCCACTCCAGCAGCATCATGCGCCGCGAAAGTGAGAGCGTGGCGCCCGTGGGATACTGGCATGACGGGCTAACGTAGACCATCCTGGCGTCGGGATAATCCGTCAACTGTGCCGTCTGAAGCCCCTCATCATCAACGTTAATCGCTTTAATATTTAAACCAAGGCAGGAAAATACGCCCGCAGCCGCCCAGTGGCAGGGATTTTCCATAATCACATCCTGTTCAGCGCGCAGCAGTAGCGCGGAGCACAACATAATCGCCTGCTGCGCCCCCAGGGTAATAATCACCTGCGCCGGGTCGCACTTCAGCCCGCGCGAGGTATGCAGGTAGCTGGCGATAAGCTCGCGCAGCTGTAAATCTCCCGCCGGAACGCCGTACCCCATTTGCGCAATGGGTCGCCGCCGCCAGAAGCGGTTTTGCAGGCGCGACCAGGTATCAAACGGAAAATGGTCAATCGCGGGCATGCCAATGCGAAAAGCCTTCGGCGGGCCATCGTGAACAAAATGGCGGTTAAACCTTGCCGTCAGCGGCAGGCGTGAGTCTACGCGTAGGGCTGGAATTTCCGGAACCTCCGGGCCCTCTTCAGCTTCCTGCCCCCGGTAGCGAATATAGGTTCCATCACCCTGTCGGGTTTCAATCAAATCGTCAGCGTATAAACGCTCGTAGACCGAGACCACCGTATTGCGAGAAACGCCCAGCATACGTGCCAGCTCACGCGTCGCAGGCAGCTTCGCCCCGTGGAGGCCGGGCGTGCTCATCATCTTCTCTCTCAGCGCGCGATAGAGTTGCTCGCTACGCTTTCTGCCAGCATCCAGCTTTATTCCCGTTAAATCAAAAGGCAGAGCGATCGACAAATTGGCACCTTAATATCGTGTGTTTTTGGCCCTGTTATACATCCAATGCGGCAATTAGCATAGATGTATTAATACTCATGATGAAAGCAACGTCTTTCATCACTCTCTGAACCCAGAATGATTGAGCCTACTATGTCAGCATCAGAAATCACGATTTTTGCCGCTAAAAAAATCATTACGATGTGTCCAAACCGCCCGGAAACCACCCATGTTGCGGTACGCGGAGATCGTATTTTAGGCACCGGCACCCTTGAGGAACTCACCGGCTTTGGCGAATACCAGCTGGATAATACCTTTGCCGACAAAGTATTAATGCCCGGCCTGATTGAAGCCCATTCGCACGTCACCGGGGGCGGCATGTGGCAGTTCCCGTATGTCGGTTACTACGACCGCCCGGACCATACCGGTAAGGTCTGGAAAGGCTGCCGCTCTTTTGATGATGTCGTCAGCGCCCTACAGGCCGTTGAACGCGAGATGACCGATCCGCATGCCCCGCTGATCGCATGGGGTGTCGATCCTATCTATTTCGGCAGCGAAAAGCTGGGCCGCGAACATCTGGACCGCGTCTCAACCACCCGTCCGGTCGCCGTTATCCATATGAGCATCCACCTGATGGGCGCGAATACCGCCGCGCTGCACGACTGCGGAATATTTGACGACTGCCAGATTGAAGGTGTGGTGAAAAATCAGGACGGTACGCTGCACGGTGAACTGGTAGAATTCGCCGCAATGGGGCCAATCCTGAATAAATATGGTTTCTGGGACGAACTCACCACCGAAATCGCCATTGCTAATTTCGGTCAGGAAGCATTTCGTGCAGGCTGCACCAGCGCTGCTGATATGGGTCTGACCGATTTCAGCAATCCCGAGCTGATGACCAACTACATCCGCATGACCCGTGAAGCGGACTTTCCGATTCGTCTGCTGGTGGCCTACGGCCCTCCTTTCGTGAAAAAACCCTTCCAGGAAGCGCTGGATTTTGCCCCGGACGTCATGCGTCACGGGCACGAAAAAATGCACTTCGGCCCGATGAAAATCTTCCTCGATGGTTCTATCCAGGGCGGTTCAGGACGGATGCTGGAGCCCTTCTATTATCTGGATGGCCACAACGGCGCGTGGAACGCTACGCCGGAAGAGGTGGAACAGCAGGTCTACGACATTATGTCCCGCGGCTACCAGGTTCACTGCCACTGTAACGGCGATGAGGCCTCGGAAGCGTTCATTAAAGCCGTCGAGAAAACCCTGAATCGTATTCCGGCGGTTAACCACCGCGCGGTGATGCAGCACGCGCAGATGCTGCGTGAAGATCAGTTCAAACGCATCAAAGCGATGGGGATGGGCGTGAACTTTTTCAGCAATCACGTCTATTACTGGGGCGATCAACACTACAGCAAAACCATGGGCCCGGAGCGCGCGATGCGTATGGACGCCTGCGGCAGCGCGGTACGCCACGGTATACCTTTCGCCTTCCACAGCGATTGCGGTATCACCCCCATCAACCCGCTGTTCACCGGATGGTGCGCGGTTAACCGCCTGACGGCTTCCGGACGTGTACTGGGCGAAGCGGAGAAGATTACCGTCGATCAAGCGCTGTACGCGATGACTCTGGGCGCAGCATGGACCATGAAAATGGACCATCTGATCGGCAGCATTGAGTGCGGTAAATACGCCGACTTTACCGTTCTGGAAGACGATCCTCAGACCATTGAGCCGATTCAGCTCAAAGATGTGAAGGTATGGGGCACCGTGCTGGGCGGTAAGAAACAGCAAATCCAGTAATCCTGTTGCGAACATTATCCACCCGGCGTCGTCGTCGGGCGGATAGCTATTGCACAAAATCATTCAAGTTGCATCAATGCGGCAACTAAGAGAATCCCCTGGCGCTTACTACAGTAAGTGACTGGAATGAACGCAGGCAGCCAACGCAGGGGCAGCTTGAAGGATGATGTGTAGATGCCTGAAATTAACCACAGAACACTATCATGACGACAAATTCAGTAATTAACTCTGCGGGCATGTCGCACAATGCATCCGCCGAAACGGCAATGAAATGGTTGCCGCTGCTGGTACTGTGCCTCGCGCAGCTCTCAACATCCGGCGATAATGCAACGTTGAGTATCGCTACCGGTGCACTGGTCAAAGACCTGCACGCGTCAATGGATCTCATCAGCATTGCCAACGCGATGTACTCGCTGGCCGCGGGTTCTCTGATGGTTGCTGCCGGGATGGCCGGGCTGATCGTAGGCTGGAAGAAAACGTTCCGTATCGGCTGCGCGCTGCTATTCCTCGCCGAGCTGACGGCCTATTTTTCACCAAACATGCTGGTCTTCACCTACGGCGCCCGCCTGCTTTCCGGTATTGGCGGGAGCTTTATGATCCCTTCGGTGCTGGGGCTTATCGCCAGTAACTATAAAGGCGGGCAGCAGGCGATCGCCTTTGGCGCTATCGGCGCGGCAAGCGGGGTCTCTTTTGCCGCAGGTCCGCTGATTTGCGGTCTGCTGGTTGACCACCTCGGCTGGCGCGCGGCCTTTGCCGCTATCGCCGGCCTGTGCATCGTGATCTTCTGCGGCTCTTTCCTGGTACCTACGCCGGCAAAACCAGAACGCAAAGTGGTGTTCGATCTGCCGGGCGTCATCCTGACCGTTATCGGCCTGTTCAGCGTAATCCTCGGCTTCCTGAAAGTCTCAAGCTGGGGCCTGTTCACGCCGTTCAACGCGCCATTCACCGTGATGGGCCTCAGCCCGGCGCCGTTCCTGGTGCTGTTTGGCCTGATCGTCCTGGCGATTATGCTAAAGTGGGAACGCCATCGCGAAGCCACTACAGGCAGCGCGCTAATCCCGTTGTCGTTCCTCGCTACGCCGCAGGTGCGTAACGGCCTCTATCTGACGGCATTTATCTTCCTCGCCTACGGTTCCGGTATTTTTGTGACCGTGAGTTTCGTGCAGGTTGTCGCCGGACTGAACGGTATTGAAACCGGCTTGCTCATTCTGCCGTTTGCGCTGGGCGTCGTGGTCTTTTCTCTGGGGCTGCCGATCGTCTGGAAAAATGCGAATCCGAAACGGATGTGCCAAAGCGCGTTGTTAATCGGCACGCTGGGTTCAGTTTTGTGCATCTTTGGCTTCGGCCCGTCCGATTTCAGCGCAATCGTGCCGGTAGGGATGTGTCTGATTGGCGTCAGTATGGGCATTGTTTCCGCCTACTCCAGCTATATTGTCACCAGCGCCCTGCCGGCGCGAGATGCGCAACAGTCCGGCGGCGTCCAGGCAACGTCGCGTAACGTCGGCCAGGCAATCGGCGTAGCGGTCTGCGGCATGGTGATGCTAACGGCAATCACCATGACGGTGCAGAATATGGCAAGTAAAGACGCTTCGCTGAGCCTGGATACGCAGCAGAAGGTGGCAAATATTTCCGTTATCCCTTATCTCAGCGATACCGGCTTCTCAAAGCTCATGCTGGATCAAGGGGTCAATAAGAAGGATGTATCCGAACTAAGCCGGGTGTATAAAACTGCCCGTCTGAAAGCCACGCGAGCGGGTATGATCGCTACTGCAGTTATGACGCTGCTATTTTTATTCGGGACACGTAATCTCCCTGTCCGCGCCAAAGGTTCCGCTGACGCTACAGGAGAAGAGCCGCGTGCCAGGAAGTCGAAAATCTAAATTAAACGCTAAAAATAACTAATATCAACGCGCCCCTTTTGCAAGGAAGGGCGCGTTTTGTCGTTTCTATCAAGAAGGAACAATCTGTGACCAACAACCCTACATCAACAAGCTGGTTACCTTTGATTGTCTTATGTTGCGCACAGTTTCTGGCTTCTGCCGACAATGTGACGTTAAGCATCGCCACGCAGGCGCTAATGAATGATCTGCACGCCACGCTTGGGCAGGTCAGTACGGCAAATACGATGTACCCGCTGATTGCAGGCACGTTTATGGTGGCGGGGGGAATGCTGGGGTGTATCTGGGGTTGGCGGATGCTGTTTCGCATTGGATGCATGATATTTATCCTCGCCGAAGCCTGCGCCTATTTTTCGCCATCGATAACGCTCTTTACGTGGGGGGCTCGTCTGACCGCTGGGGTTGGCGGAAGCCTGATGATACCCGCCGTTTTTGGCCTGATCTCTGCACTATATCAACAGCGACGGCGGGTTGCCGCATTTGGCGCGCTGGGCGCCTCCAGCGGCATTTCTTTCGCCTGTGGGCCGATTTTATGCGGATATTTGCTGGACCACGTCGGCTGGCGCATCGCATTTGCCTCGCTTGGCCTGCTGGCGCTACTTATCCTGCTCTGCTCAACCATCATCCCGGCATCAAAAAATAATCGTGCAGCTATTACCTTCGATACCCCAGGTTTCCTGTTAGGCACTCTGGGTCTGTTCCTGACGATTTTCGGTATTCTGCGCATCCCGATCTGGGGACTAGTTATGCCCTTCGACCCGGCAGTAAGCGTTCTCGGCCTGAGCCCCGCCCCTTTCGTCATCCTCTGCGGCCTGATGGTGCTGCTGATGATGCTGCGCTGGGAACGTCATTTTGAAGCCACCACCGGCAACGCTTTGCTCCCCGCTGTTTTCCTGAAAACTCGCCTGGTGCGGCACGGGCTCTATCTCACCGGTTGGATCTTTTTTGCGTACAGTTCAGCTATTTTCACCGTGGTGAGTTTTGCACAGATTGTCAAAAACGTCTCAGCGATGGAAACAGGGCTGCTGATACTCCCTTTTGCGATATGCCTCGCCGCCTGTTCGCTTGGCCTGCCGCTGTTTATTCAGCAGCGAAATCCTCGCCGTCAGTGCCAAATGGGGCTGACAGCGGGAATCGCCGGCGCTCTGGTAGCCGCAGGGGCGCTCCATGTAACGGGTTTTACTCCGATCATGATGGCATCAGGGCTTTGTTTGATCGGCGCAGGAATGGGCACTATTGCAGCCAACGCTCCGATGCTGGTCACCACTGGCGCAGGGAGTCGGCATGCTGAACAGTCCGGCGGCGTTCAGGCCGCGTCGCGCGATATCGGACAAGCTTTAGGAATGGCGTTGATCAGTACTGTTATGCTCACGGTACTGACCTTCCTGATGAAATATCAGGTACAGCACGACCTGGCAATTACCCCGCTCGCGAGACAAATCATCAGCCATCTCACGTTTATCCCCTGGACTAGCGATCGTACCTTCCGTCAGCTCATCCAGACACAAAACCTGGCGCCTGCCGATATTTATAGCCTTCTCCAACATTATCAACTGAGCAGGATGCAGAGCGCGCGCTATGGGCTTCTGGCGATGGCGATCGCAACGTCTATGCTGCTTATCCGCCTCCGCCATCTGCCGAAGTCGTCGTAGTTTGCGCTATACTGCCGCCACTATCAAAAAAGCGGGAAAGAACCATGAACGACAGTGAATTCCATCGCCTGGCCGATACCCTGTGGATGACCATCGAAGAACGCCTTGACGACTGGGACGGCGACAGCGATATCGACTGTGAAATCAACGGCGGCGTACTGACTATCAGTTTTGAAAACGGCAGCAAGATTATTATCAACCGTCAGGAACCGCTACACCAGGTGTGGCTGGCAACGAAACAAGGCGGCTACCATTTCGACTTAAAAGGCGACGAGTGGGTATGCGACCGCAGCGGCGAAACCTTCTGGGATCTGCTGGAACAGGCGGCGACCATGCAGGCCGGTGAAGCGGTGAGTTTTCGCTAAGAGAGCGTGATACGAATTCCCCGGATTGCGGCTAACGCCTTATCCGGGTTACAAAAATCCCTATCGCCCTGTAGCACGGGCAAGCGCAGCGCCCCCGGCAAGTCCACCCGTAGAAGATTTCAAACCTATCACACCCTCAAGGCCCGCAGTTCAGGCTCAGGAGTAGTGCTGTAGCATTGGCGATGAAGCAGCATCCTGACCGGCTGAAGCGGTGGCAGCGGCAATCACCTGGCTGCGGAACGGAATCACCTGCTCGCGACCATCAACGTCGACGATTTGATAAAACTGCGGCAGGTTAAAGTTGATAAAGCTGGAACCGTAGGTAAAACGATCATGGGATGAAGAGTAGAAGCGGCTGACGTCGCGCACCAGCTCCTCTTTGCTACCTTCGCAGTGGTGATACACCTCGGCGCGGTTGCTCTCATCGAGGATATAGATGTTAAAACCGTTATCGTTATCCGCATCTTCGAAGAAGAACTGAATAATCCCTTCGCTGGCAAAGCCGTCCACTACCTGCGGCAGCCTGACGTGGTTAGTTTCCACCTGCACCGACAGCCCGTGCAATTTGTTATGGGAAATCGCGCCATAGAATTCGATGGCGTTTTCCAGTTTCTGAACCGAAACGTTAAGACGCTCGAAGAACAACCCCCAGGTCTGCCCGGAAACGCGTAGCGCTTTAAAGCGGCCGGTATCCTGACGGGTGCTGGAAAGACGCAGCTCAACGCATTCAGACACCAGCTGCTGTACGCGAGTGCGGATCAGACCGCGCAGATGCTGGCTATAGCAGAAAACCTCCACGCTATCCGGCGGCGCGGCGTCCTGGTGCATCTTGCCAAGAATGGTTTTCAGCGCTTCGATCATCGCCTGCTCGCCGTTAAAGTGCAGCGTACGCACCTCGTTCCACGAGTTGCGGTACAGCAGGTCGATGCTGCCAATCAGGCACTTTTGCTCTTCGCCGAAGCTGAAAACATCCAGCTTGCGGAAGTCAAAATGCACCACCTGATTGCGGAAGGCCGCCGTCGGGTCATATTCCAGGTTGACGATAATCGCCAGATGGCGGATTTCGCACGGACTGTACAGCGCTTTCGGCGTCGGAGAAGGCAGACGCAGCGGGAAGTGATGCGCCACATCGGCCACCATCTCCTGCAGCTTCGCCAGATCGACAATGCCGTTGCCCTTAATAAACAGGCGCGTACGTGACGTCAACAGGCCGTTAAACCAGGCCCAGGCCACCAGCTTATTAAGATAACGGTTATATTCCAGCGGCTGATGGCTGATGATCGATTCCATGTCCGGCGCCCGGTTATAGACATACCAACCGGTGCGGTTGGCGCGGCCCGGCGGCACGTGGATAAAGGTCAGATTCGGCTCAGACAGATCCGGTGAAATTTGCGGGTTTACCAGGGTGACTTTCCCCGGCAGCGCTTCAAAGGCGGCGTACAGCTTACGCGTCAGCACGCCAATATCCTGCGGGCTGGCGGAAACGCTCAGGTTATTGCGGCGCGCAAAACGAATCAGGTTGCGATAGCTCTGCATCATCGCATCAAGCAGTTCGTTGTGCGCTTTACGGACTTCGTCGATCTTCCAGTTGGCCCGGTTGTCGAGCATCATCAGACGCTTTTCATCCCAGCCCCACTCTTTCACCAGGTGACTGACGACTTCGCGACGCCAGCCGACGCAGGCGCGCTCGCGGCTCAGCTTCTCGCAGACTTTTAAATAGAAACATCGACGCACCAGATCGAGGCGCGTTTCATCTTCGATGGCCTGCAGATAGAGCGTCACGCGCTCCAGCATCATGCAGTAAGGATCGAGGCCAAACGAAACGATTTCACCGTCATGCAGACGCTGTTTGATATCTTTCGCCAGCAGGCGGTTATTGGGGTACTCCCAGGAGTACGCTTCCAGCAGCAGCGTTTTCAGCACGGCCTTATAGGGCGAGTCGATGCTTTTATACAGTTGCCAGAGGCTGGCGCCGAAGTACTCTTCGGCCGACAGAGAACTCAGGCCGCCGAGATCCAGCCATTCATTCGGCGTCAGTACGCCCTGCGCGTAGAGGCTCATGACGTAATCGTCGTAATGCTCTTCTTCATCGCACGGCACCATATTCCACAGAATACGTTTGCCGGCAAGGCGCACCGCGGTACGGTAAAACTCATCCAGCAGCAGGATATGCTGGGTGGAGCCGCAGTCTTCGCCGCCCAGGCTGCCGCTTTCGTTATGACGGAAGCGGTTTTCGTCGATCAGGAAGAAGCTGACCTCGACGCCCAGCGATGCCGCCCAGCTCTCCAGCAGGCTACATTTACGCTGCAGCAGCTGACGCTCTTCAGTGTCAAGCCAGGACTGGTGGCAAACCCAGATATCCAGGTCAGACGAACAGCTTTGGCCGACGGAAGATGTGCTGCCCATAGAGTAAAGGCCGGTGATCGGCAGCTCGCCTTTCGGCGGCTCCTTGGCCAGCATGCCACGGTTGAGCTCGAGCTCATCAAGATAGTGACGTTGGGTTTCATCAGGCGTGTAGAGGCAAATGCCACGGGGAACGTTACCGTCAAGGTAACCCGGCATCAGCGGATGATGATAATGTAGTAATGTCGGCAGTAGACTGTAAACCTGCTGGAAAGCGGGTCCCATGGCAGCAAGGGCGCGATCCACGCGCAATTGGTTGATGGCATCCAGTCTCTGTTTCAGTGTCTCAATATAGAGGTACAAGACATATCGCCTGATGTTCAAAAACCCGACGTACAATAGTACGGAGAGTTTCAGTATTTCAACAAAAACCGTCACCATTCGTCGTCGGTGTGGTTGTGGTGAACTGCTGACTGACAAATGGTTTAAAACGTGATCAATCTAACACCTTGCTGATTGACCGTAAAGAAAGATGCGCTACATACAAGTGTAGCACCCTTTACTACGTGTAAATTCTTCACTACGTTTGCGGCAACCCGCAAACGCATGAAAGGCTAAAAAGATGGCCGCGACCCTTAACCCCACAAAACTAACATCCCTAAGACAACAATGTTAGGATGGTTAGTGGTCGACAATGACGGTAACAAGCATGTTAGACAAAGTTTTGAGAATTGCCACACGGCAAAGCCCGCTTGCGCTATGGCAGGCACATTATGTGAAAGAGCGTCTGGAGTCCTGCCACCCGGGGCTTTCCGTTGAACTGGTGCCTATGGTCACCCGCGGCGACGTGATCCTTGATACGCCCCTTGCAAAAGTGGGCGGTAAGGGTCTGTTTGTGAAAGAGTTAGAGCTGGCAATGCTGGAAGGCCGCGCCGACATCGCCGTCCATTCGATGAAAGACGTACCGGTGGAGTTTCCCGCAGGGCTTGGGCTGGTGACCATCTGCGAGCGTGAAGATCCGCGCGATGCGTTTGTCTCAAACCACTACGCTTCCATTGATGAACTGCCGCACGGCAGCATCGTTGGCACGTCAAGTTTACGCCGTCAGTGTCAGCTGGCCGCAGCGCGGCCGGATCTCACGATCCGCTCCCTGCGCGGCAACGTAGGCACGCGTCTGGGCAAGCTTGATAGCGGCGAGTATGACGCCATTATTCTTGCCGCCGCAGGGCTTAAACGCCTGAACCTGGAGGCGCGTATTCGTCAACCGCTATCGCCGGAGCAATCGCTGCCCGCCGTTGGCCAGGGCGCGGTCGGCATCGAGTGTCGCCTTGACGACGAATGGACCAAAGCGCTACTGGCCCCGTTAAATCATACGGAAACGGCCATACGCGTACGCGCTGAACGGGCGATGAACACCCGGCTAGAAGGCGGCTGTCAGGTGCCGATCGGCAGCTATGCCGAACTGATCGACGGTGAGCTATGGCTGCGCGCGCTGGTTGGCGCGCCGGATGGCTCACAAATGGTGCGCGGCGAGCGGCGCGGCCGTGCGGAAGAAGCAGAAACGCTCGGCGTTTCTCTCGCCGAAGAGCTTCTGAATAACGGCGCACGTGACATTCTTGCCGTCGTCTATGCAGGAGAAGGTCCACAATGAGTATCCTGGTCACCCGTCCGCTGCCGCAAGGCGAAGAGTTAGTCAGCCGCCTGCGCGCGCTGGGGCGCGTGGCCTGGAGCTTTCCGCTCATTGAATTTACCCCTGGACGTCAGCTTCCTGAGCTGGGCGGCCAGCTGGAAAACCTCGCGGCTGGCGATTTGCTCTTCGCACTGTCCCAGCACGCCGTTGAGTTTGCCCACTCTCGCCTCCAGCAGCAAAGGCTGCGCTGGCCTTCGGCGCCTGACTATTTTGCCATTGGCCGCACCACCGCGCTGGCCCTGCATAAAGTCAGCAATCGTCATGTTCGCTATCCGTTAGATCGGGAAATCAGCGAAGTCTTGCTACAATTACCTGAATTACAAAACATTGCGGGGAAAAGAGCGCTCATCCTGCGCGGTAACGGCGGGCGGGAATTACTCGGTGACACGCTTCGCGAACGCGGTGCTGATGTCACTTTTTGTGAATGTTATCAACGTAGTGCAAGGCACTATGATGGCGCAGAAGAAGCAATGCGCTGGCAGTCTCGCGGTATTTCAACGCTGGTCATTACCAGCGGCGAGATGCTGCAGCAGCTCTGGACGCTGATACCACAGTGGTATCGCGAACGTTGGCTCCTGAGCTGTCGCATTTTAGTTGTCAGTGAACGTCTGGCCGAGCAGGCCAGAGAATTGGGCTGGCAGGATATCCAGGTTGCCGATAGCGCCGACAACGATGCGCTGCTACGCGCATTACAATAACTCTCAACATTGGAAGCCATAATGACGGAACAACAGAATCAATCCGCCGTGGTTGAAGAGACCAGGGAGGCCGTGGACACGACGTCACAGCCAGAAAATAACGTAGAAAAGAAAAACGGCGGCAGTAAAACCAGCCTCGCGCTGAGCGCAATAGCTATTGCTATCGCCCTCGCCGCTGGCATAGGTCTTTATGGCCTGACGAAGACCCAGGCAACCCGCCAGAGCGAAGCCAGCGCCGGGCTATCCAGCCAGATCGCCGCGCTGCAAAAAGCCCAGGAAAGCCAAAAAAGCGAACTCGAAGGCATTATTAAGCAGCAGGCCGACCAGTTGACGGAAGCGCAGCGTCAGCAGGAGGCTCTGGCGAAGAAGCTGGAAGAAGTTCAGGAGAAGGTTGCGGTTATTTCCGGCAGCGACGCAAAAACCTGGCTGCTCGCGCAGGCGGATTTCCTCGTGAAACTGGCCGGACGTAAGCTGTGGAGCGATCAGGACGTAACGACCGCTGCCGCGCTGCTGAAAAGCGCCGACGCCAGCCTCGCCGATATGAACGATCCGAGCCTGATCGCCGCGCGTCGCGCCATTACCGACGATATTGCCTCGCTTTCTGCCGTGAGTCAGGTCGACTACGACGGCATCATTCTGAAGGTGAACCAGCTCGCCAACCAGATCGATAATCTCCGTCTGGCGGACAACAACGATGACGACACGCCGATGGATTCCGATAGCGATGAGCTATCCAGCTCCATTACCGAATGGCGTGTAAACCTGCAAAAAAGCTGGCAGAACTTTATGGACAGCTTTATTACCGTTCGCCGCCGTGATGAAACCGCCGTGCCGCTGCTGGCGCCGAACCAGGACGTCTACCTGCGCGAAAATATTCGCTCCCGTCTGCTGGTCGCAGCGCAGGCCGTCCCTCGCCATCAGGAAGAAACCTACAAACAGGCTCTGGATAACGTCTCGACCTGGGTTCGCGCTTACTACGACACGGAAGACGCCACCACCAAAGCCTTCCTTGAGGATGTGGATAAGCTCAGCCAGCAAAGCATCACCATGAACGTACCGGAAAACCTGCAAAGCCAGGCGCTGCTTGAGAAACTAATGCAGACGCGAGTGCGTAATCTGATGGCGCAGCCGGCTGAACCCCAGACCAGCGCGCCGGCACCTGCCCCTGCACCTGCAGCCCACGCGCCAACGCCTGCGCCACAAGGAGAGTAACGCATGTTGAAAATTCTCTTACTCTTCGCGCTGCTGCTTGCCGGGATTGTGGTCGGGCCGATGATCGCGGGTCATCAGGGCTACGTGCTAATCCAGACCGATAACTACAATATTGAAACCAGCGTGACCGGGCTTGCGATCATCCTGATCCTCACCATGGTGGTACTGTTTGCCATTGAGTGGCTACTGCGGCGGATTTTCCGCACCGGCGCGCACACCCGCGGCTGGTTCGTTGGCCGTAAGCGTCGTCGCGCCCGTAAGCAAACAGAGCAGGCGCTGCTGAAGCTGGCGGAAGGTGATTACCAGCAGGTTGAGAAGCTGATGGCGAAAAATGCCGATCACGCTGAACAGCCCGTTGTGAACTACCTGCTGGCAGCGGAAGCCGCCCAGCAGCGTGGAGATGAAGCTCGCGCTAACCAACATCTGGAGCGCGCTGCTGAATTAGCCGGTGACGATCTGATCCCTGTCGAAATAACCCGCGTACGTCTGCAGCTGGCGCGTAATGAAAACCATGCCGCACGCCACGGTATCGATAGACTGCTGGAGATCACGCCGCGTCATCCGGAGGTTCTGCGCCTTGCCGAGCAGGCCTACATCCGTACCGGCGCCTGGAATTCGCTGCTGGATATCATTCCGTCAATGGCGAAAGCCAACGTCAGCGATGAAGAGCATCGCGCTGAGCTGGAACAGCTGGCGTGGATTGGTCTGATGGATAAAACGCTGGCCGACGGCGGCAGCGAAGGTTTGCGCGACTGGTGGAAAAGCCAGAGCCGTAAAACCCGCAGCCAGGTGGCGCTACAGGTGGCGATGGCGAATCGTCTTATCGAAAGCGACGATCATGATACCGCGCAGCAGATTATTATCGAAGGTCTGAAAAAGCACTATGACGACCGTCTGGTTATGCCGATTCCGCGGCTGAAAACCAATAACCCTGAGCAGCTGGAAAAAGTGCTGCGTCAGCAGCTTAAAACGGTCGGCGATCGTCCGCTGCTGTGGAGTACGCTGGGGCAATCGCTGATGCGCCACGGTGAGTGGCAGGAGGCCAGCATCGCGTTCCGCGCAGCCCTCAAGCAGCGCCCGGATGCGTTTGACTACGCATGGCTTGCGGATACTCTTGACCGCCTGCATCAGCCGGAAGAAGCGGCGACGATGCGTCGCGACGGCCTGCTGTTAACCCTGCAAAACAATCCGCAGCAGTAATGTCACTCTCGCCTCCGCCGGGGGCGAGAATCACTTCCTCTCCCGCCTGAACGTTTCCCGCTCCGAAAAGAAAAAAACGCCTGCTCTGAAACCAGGGCAGGCGTTAAAACAGGTCTGTTTGACAACAAATTGGGTGCTTCACTCAACGTAGTGTCCATGGTGTTTGATGAGGCTATATGCTTCATCCTTCACGCTGTCTCTTCGTTAGCTGCACACGCTCACTCCAGTCACTTACCTTTGTAAGCTCCTGGGGATTCCCGTGCTGGCCGTCTCGACACATATGAATGATTTAGCATATAAAATGCGACATCTGTCAGTGGACGATAAGCACCGTAAAACGGCTCTGCATCATTCCTGAGTTTATGAGGCACTAAGGCGAACATAAGAGATGGAATGAGCATCTACCCGATTATTATCGCACAGGATCTGGAGAAGATGCATCTATCTGAACTAAGAATTGGGACAATTCTGGATAATAAATGACGTCAGGGTTAATGAAATATTGTTTGCGATATCAGGGAGATAAACGATTTTTTGCAGAATCAGAAAACAAAAAACCCCGCCGAAGCGGGGTTCAAAATTGGTCGGCGAGAGAGGATTCGAACCTCCGACCCACTGGTCCCAAACCAGTTGCGCTACCAAGCTGCGCTACTCGCCGATGTACTGCTTTTTTGAATTTTTAGTTCAATTCTTTATAAAGTCGTGGTGCGAGGGGGGGGACTTGAACCCCCACGTCCGTAAGAACACTAACACCTGAAGCTAGCGCGTCTACCAATTCCGCCACCTTCGCAATTTCACAACTTTCTAAATAATGGGGTGGCTAATGGGATTCGAACCCACGACAACTGGAATCACAATCCAGGGCTCTACCAACTGAGCTATAGCCACCACTGCAAATCTTTTACGCGGTATTGAAACCACCGCAGCTCCAGCACCGGGTAAATGGTGCGCCCGACAGGATTCGAACCTGAGACCTCTGCCTCCGGAGGGCAGCGCTCTATCCAGCTGAGCTACGGGCGCTTAGCGCCGTTGCGGGGTCGGATAATACGGACTTCCTACCCCGCTGTCTAGTGCCTTTTAAAAGAAAATTATCGTTTGCTCATGCTTTGTGCGTTTTGTTGCTTATTACGCCACATTATCAACATTTCCGCGTCGACCAAGGCCAAATACCTTATAAATAAGCGTCACGGCGGCGAGGAAAATAATTCCGACAAAGAGCGACATACGCGTATCGTCGTTAAATCCCATCCCTATCAGCACGCAAACCAGGAACGCCATGGTTAAATAGTTTGCCCACGGGAATAGCAGCGAGCGGAAAGGATGGCTGGCCATCGCTTCTTTATGTACCAGACGAAAACGTAGCTGGCTAATCAGAATTACGAACCATGGCACCATTCCCGGCAGCACGCTGGCGCTGTAGACGTAAACAAATACCCGCTGTGGATTAGGAATAATGTAGTTCAGGCACGAACCGACCAGCAGAATCAGGATCGACAGCGCCACGCCCGCCGACGGCACGCCGTTGCGCGAAACTCTGGCGATGGCCGCAGGCAGCTGGCGATTCTTTGCCAGCGCGTAGAGCATCCGTCCACAGCTATACATTCCGCTGTTACAACCGGAAAGCGCCGCCGTCAGCACCACAAAGTTGATAATCCCTGCCGCTGCGGTGATACCGATTTTGGCAAAGGTCAGCACGAACGGACTGCCGTTGGAGCCTATCTGATCCCACGGGAAAATAGTGACGATCACAAAAATCGCCCCGACATAGAAAATCAGGATTCGCCACAGCACTTTGCCGACCGCGCTACGCAGAGTGACCTGCGGATTTTTCGCTTCACCGGCGGTGATCCCGATAAGCTCGACGCCCTGATAGGAAGCGACCACGATGCATAGCGCCGTCAGAAAGCCCTTCCAGCCGCCGGCAAAGAAACCGCCGTGCTCGGTCAGATTGCTAAAGCCAATGGAGTGTCCGCCGTTGCCAAAGCCAAAGAAGATGACGCCCAGCCCCACCACGATCATGACAATAATGGTGGTCACTTTAATCATGGCAAACCAGAATTCAATTTCGCCGTACAGACGTACCGCCGCCAGATTCGCCAGCGCGACCAGCCCAACCGCGATAAGCGCCGGTATCCACTGCGCCATCTCCGGGAACCAGAACTGGACATAGACCCCGATCGCCGTAATCTCCGATATCCCGACCGCCATCCACATAAACCAGTAGGACCAGGCGGTCAGATAGCCAAAAAACGGGCTCATATAGCGGTGCGCATAAACAGCGAACGAGCCGGTAACCGGTTCGAGGAACAGCATTTCGCCCATCGAACGCATAATAAAGAAGACGAAGAGCCCCGCGATAATATACGCCAGCAGAACCGAAGGTCCGGCCCACTTCAGCGTACTTGCCGCCCCCATAAATAGTCCCACGCCAATCGTGCCGCCAAGGGCGATTAGCTCAATGTGCCGCGCCTCCAGTCCCCGCTGAAGTTCCGCTTTTTTCTCAGTCATATAGCCTCTTGTGTTTGCCCTGCTCCGGATTTAAGCGCATCCCAGGCGAGATGGGCTTATGCCGGTTATTTTTATGAACGAATAGCCCTGCCTGCGCGACGGTAAACCTGACCGTCGCGTTTTAAGCATGCGAATGGTTAATGAATTTGAGGGAAATGGCAAATAAAGTATCAGGCGAGTGAAGACATTACACAGAATATCCAGGTAAACCCGCCCGCTCGCAGTGGAATATCAAAGCTTATCGGTATAATACCAGCGTAAATAGCGCAGCAGACGCGCCTGCCTTTTTATTCGGCTCGGCTGCGAAACCAGGCGATAAAACCACTCCAGCCCCAGGTCCTGCCAGAACTTCGGCGCTCGCTGAACATGGCCGGTAAAGACATCGTAGGTTCCGCCTACGCCCATATAAAGCGCCTGCGGATAAACTTCCCGGCAATCGCGCATCAGGATCTCCTGACGCGGCGACCCCATCGCCACGGTGACGATCTTCGCCCCGCTATCGCGAATACGTTCAAACAGCGCCTGACGCTGGTCAGCAGCGAAATAGCCGTCCTGGCTGCCGACGATGTTTACGTTCCAGCGCTGACGAAGCTGCTGTTCCGTCTGCGCCAGCACTTCGGGCTTACCGCCGATCAGAAATACCGCCGTTCCCTGAGCGCCAGCGCGCGCCATCAGCGCTTCCCATAAATCAGCCCCGGCGACGCGCGATACCTGCGCCTGAGGGTATTTTTTACGTAATGAGCGCACCACGCTGATGCCGTCAGCATATTTAAACTCTGCGGCTTCGATCAGCGCCCGAACTTCGGGGTTATCCTCTACCGCCAGCATCTTCTCTGCATTAATCGCCACCAGCGTACCCGTACGGATCTCGCCATCGGCATACAGATAGTCCAGAGCATGTTGCATATCGCGCCAACCAATGAGTTGCAACCCTCTCAGCAGGTACAACGGCGCGGATGTAGTCTCAGTCATGTACACCCTTATCAGACTTGAGGTTGCGTCAGCGGTTTAGCCCGCTTATGAATCAGCCCGACGCTATCGAGAAACCAGTACAGCAGTTTCGCCGCCAGTAGGCAGATCCCAAAGATAACGAGGAAAAAAACCACGCGAGAGCCAAAGGAATCCAGCCCTTCACGCGCCAGCACGATCATGTTGAAGATAGCGCCAAAACAGAAACTGTGCAGGATCGCCGCTTTATAGCGGTTCGTTTCCCGGTTGCCAAGCTCGTACAGCCAGTCAAACCATTTAATAATCAGCCCAACCGCTACCGCGCCCAGCGGCACGAACCAGACGCCCCCCATCACCACCAGCGAGCCAATCAGGGTTGGCGAAATCGCCAGGCCAGAATGATTATTCAGCACTTCCCAGGTGAAATAGTTCGCGGTATTGAGCACCATTGTCGGTCGACCGTGCCACAACCAGCTGGGGATAAAAACATAGAAATCGCGGACGATTGGCGCCAGGCCCTGAAACTCAATCTTGTCGTAATTTTGCAGCAGCAGAGCCAGGTTCTCCCACGGCGAGAAGGTATCGCGGGTCAGATAGAGGAAAGTATAAAACGCTTCATCGCCGCTGACGTTCATTCCGTAGCGTTTGAGCGCCAGCCAGAACATGCCGACGATGCCCAGTACGCCCGCCGCCGCCAGCATCCACAGGCTTATCCAGCCGCGAATGATGCCAATAAACAGGAAGATGGCAAACGCAATGATGATATTCGCCCGGGTCCCGCCAACGATGGCGTAAGTCAGCAGACCAAATGCGACGGTGCTGACGAGGAAGAATATCCACGCTTTATAATCCTGACGCAGAAAATAGACCACCAGCATTGCCGGAATGAAAAAGTAGAAGAAACGCTTTAGCGCCACGCCGGAAACTTCGCTGGAGAAGATCTGGCTATAGGAGTTGAGCTTGAATAACAGAAAGCCGTTATGCGCAAAGAAGATCCCGACGCAGAGCAGCGCCAGTCCCAGCAAAATTCCCCAGGCCAGATGGGTCTCCACGCGGTTCATCGTAAACAGCGGACGATGCTGATGGCTCTGCGCCGCCGAGCGTAGCCGCGTTTTATAAGTCACGTAGTAAACCGCATAAAAACAGACGGAAACCAGCAGAGTTTGCAACAGAATTTCCGGCGGGGCGACCGCCACGTCGAAGCGAAACACCAGAATACTGGTCAGCGGAAAGCCAAAGAAAAAGGTCAGCAGAAACAGCAGCGAGAAAAAGACGTTGAAGTTGAAGCGCACCCGACGAAATTCAAACCAGGTGGCGGTGGCGATAAAAAGCGTCGACAGCAGCCAAACCAGCAGCAGTCCGCTAAATTGCATTAATGTCATGCATCCACCCCCGCGGCAATCCGCAACGCCCGTCGCCAGCCCGTCAGGTAATTAGGACGGAAAAAGGCAATCTGATTCTTATCCACGCCGGCCAGCTGGCGCTGCGCTTCACGCACCACGGCCGCGTCCAGCGTATCGCTGGTAAAGAGTACCGGAATATGCTGCTCCGACATATCCTGCCAGAAGGGATTCTCCCGGTTCAGCACGCAGGGGATCCCCGCCTGAATCAGCAGACACAGCGTGCCGATCCCCTGCTGGCGGGCAAACAGGAAGTAGCCAAGATCGCAGCGGCGCAGCAGGGCCAGATAGTCATCAAACGCCAGCTTATCGCCCAGTACCTGAAGATGCGGCGGGCTGAACAGCGCCGCGCCGGCCGCGCGAACTTCATTGATGTAGTCGCTATTATTGGCCGGATAACCCATCGGCACGACAACGTTGACCGTATCGCCAAACTGCTGATGAATCGCGCGCAGCGCGGCGATATGCTCGTTGCTGCGGTCGCCGGAATTCCCCACCAGGATAGTCAGCGTCTCGCCGCGCGGCGCGCTTTCAGCAAGCGAGTTCAGCGCCGGATCCATGCGGGTCGGGAAATAGAGCAGTTCGCCCGGCACGCCCGAATGCCGGGCGGCGAACCAACTGAGATCGCCGCGGGTCGCAAAGACGCGCCCTACCCGCCCCTGCGCCAGGCGCCGCAGCGGATAAAACAAGCGAAACTTCAGGCTGGCGGAATTCTCATACAGATCCGCGCCCCAGATGTGCCAGTTAAACTGCGCCGGGCGGATCCCCCCGCTGAGCAGCGCCAGCCACAGGCCGGTATTAAACTGGCCGTGAAAGAAAAAGCGCTGCTGCCGGTTCGCCTTTGCCAGCGCGATAACCGCCTTTGCCAGCGACTTCTTCCCCGGATAGCAGCTGATGGAGAGCGCGGGGTACGCTTCGCGAATTCCTGTCGCATCACCGACGACCATAAACAGGCGAGCCTGCTCGTCATTGACGGCCAGCTCATCATTAAAGAACCGCAGAACGGTCTGGTTGTGGTGCGGGATATCCGATCCCAGTACATGTATCAGTGCTGTCATGCCCGTTTACGCCAAAGTAAAAACACGCCGCTACAGAGGGCGAAATAAACAATATAAGTAGCCATATACGCCTGCGCCGCGCCGATTGCGCCGTGCGCCGGTATAAGCCAGTGCGAGAATGCGGTCAACAGCGTGAACTGGCTGATTTCCGTCAGAATATAAAAACGCAGCGAGGCTTTGGCGATCACCAGATAGCCATAAACATATGCTCCGACCTTCAACACATCGCCCACCAGCTGCCAGGCAAACAGATCGCGCATTGCCGTAAAGCGGTCGGAAAACAGCAGCCAGATAGCGAAATCGCGCAGCAGCCATACGGTCAGGCTGGCTGCTGCTACCGCCGGGAGAACAAATTTTAACGATTTGCCAATCTCACGGGTGATATCCGCTTTCGCCGTCAAGCGGGACAATGTCGGTAACAGATAAACGCTAAATGATGCGGTAATAAACTGTAAATAGGCATCGGAGATGCTGCTTACCCCCTGCCAGATCCCCACCGCGTCCCAGCCATAGTGGGCCGCCAGCAGGTTACGCATCATCACGTAGGCTACCGGCAGCGTCACCGAAGTAATCAGCGCCATTAGGGTAAATTTCGACAGCTGCCCTGCGAGGCCGTTGTCCCAGCGCGGACGCAGCGCGCTCAGCGGAATATTGCCGCGTCGCCACAGTACGATAGCCGCCGGCACGACCACCAGCGCAGGTACCAGCGCCAGTCCCAGCAATGCGCCCTGATAGCCGCCGAAACGGTAGCAGGCATAGTACGCCGCTACGCCAATCAGGCTCCCGGCGATAAGCGACAGCGCATTGCCCGCCGCATCGCGAAACCCCTTCATCAGCGCTAACAGGAAGTTCGCCCAGGCAATGCCCATCTGTACCAGCGCCACCAGCCGTACCAGATTCTGATAATGCTGATGACCGAACAGACCCTGGCTTATCGGCGCCGCCGCCAGCAGGAATATCAGCGCCAGCAGGGTGGAGAACCCCAGCACCATCGCTGAAGCGGTGCCGACGACGTTATGCAACTGCCGGCGATCGTCATGATACTGGGCTACCAGCTTCGTGACGCCGTTAAAGATTCCGGCCCCCGCCAGCACGCCAAGCACGGTCACCAGCTGGCGGAAGTTGCCCGCCTGCCCCACGCCTGCCGGGCCGAACGACACCGCCAGCAGTTTAACCACCAGCAGACCGGCGCCGATTTTGACCAGCGTGGACGCTGCAGTCCACAGAGAAGCTTTAGCCAGCGACATATCAGGAGAAATAGCTCAGCAGCGAGTTAATCACCGTGCGCTGATTTACGCTCGACAGGTTGTAGAATAACGGCAAACGCAGCAGGCGTTCGCTCTCCTGAGTCGTGAAGCGATCCGTCCCGTGGAACACGCCGAAGTTCTCCCCGGCCGGGCAGCTATGCAGCGGAATATAGTGGAACACGGCCAGAATCTCCGCCTCTTTCAGCCAGGCAATCAGCTTACTGCGATCGTCAATATCGCGCAGCTTGATGTAGAACATATGCGCATTGTGCCCGCAGTCGGCAGGCACGATCGGCAGATCGATACGCCCGGCGCGCGCCAGCGGCAGCAGGGCCTCGTAGTAGTTCTGCCACAGCGCCAGGCGCTGCTGGTTAATTCGCTCCGCCGCTTCCAGCTGCGCCCACAGGTAGGCCGCCTGTAAATCGGACATCAGGTAGCTGGAGCCGATATCACGCCAGGTGTATTTATCCACCAGACCACGGAAAAACTGGCTGCGGTTGGTGCCTTTTTCTCGAATGATCTCCGCGCGCTCTACCAGCTTGCGATCGTTAATCAGCGTCGCGCCGCCTTCACCGCCCGCGGTGTAGTTTTTGGTTTCATGGAAGCTGAAGCAGCCAATATGGCCGATAGTACCGAGCGCCCGGCCTTTATAGGTCGACATCACGCCCTGAGCGGCATCTTCCACGACAAACAGATTATGTTTGCTGGCGATAGCCATAATGGTGTCCATTTCGCAGGCCACGCCGGCGTAGTGGACCGGCACAATCGCGCGGGTTTTGTCGGTGATCGCCGCTTCAATCAGCGTTTCATCAATATTCATGGTGTCGCGACGAATATCAACGAAGACGATTTTTGCGCCACGCAGCACAAAGGCGTTGGCGGTGGAGACGAAGGTATAGCTCGGCATAATCACTTCATCGCCCGGCTGGATATCCAGCAGCAGCGCCGCCATTTCCAGCGAAGCGGTGCAGGACGGCGTCAGCAGGGCTTTGGCAGTACCGAAGCGCTGCTCCATCCACTGCTGGCAGCGGCGGGTAAAACCGCCATCGCCGCACAACTTGCCGCTTCCCATCGCGGACTGCATATAATCAAGCTCGGTTCCCACCACCGGCGGCGCGTTAAATGGAATCATCATGTCACCTGTATAACCAGTACGCGGTGCTTTCGACATTCGCACCGCTAAGAATGTAACGTTTAAGCGCGGCGGTGTTGCCCATCTGGGTCGCCACCCGCAGTGTCTTCAGCCCGCGCAGCGCGGTCCAGCCCTGAGCTGCCTGCATTAATTCCGCTCCGGCTCCGCGTCCGGCCAGCAGGCCAATCCTTGCCTCGTGCGCGCTGAGCTGGCGCAGGGAGACAAACGCGCGGATATCGCCGCCAGGGGCGCGAAACACCAGACACTGATGATCGAAGGTGCCGCGCACCGCATTTTCAATCCACTGGGCATAGAAACGGCCGCTGGCATCGGCTGCGTACCAGGGCGCGCGAAAACGGCTCTGCGCAAAGGCCAGCGCGGCCAGTTCACGCAGCCGGGGAATATCCGCCTCGGTCGCCGACTCGGCACCACTATCACCATAAGCGGCTGGCGAAAGCGCGAGATCGACCTCGCCCTCCACCAGTCGGAAGCCCAATGCCTGCAGCGCATCCAGGCGTGCGGTATCATCCGCCGCAACTTTCGCCTGCACCCGCGACCAGTTCGCCAGCGCGTCCACCGTCAGCGGCGGCGCATCATCGCCAAAGCGCAGGATAGCGCTATTGACGCCGAAGAAGCGGTTCTCCCACTCCAGGGACTCAATACTGGCGCGGGCGGGCACGGAGTAAATCCAGTAAGTATTGACCGTAGCCGGTTTTTTCCAGCCTTTTCGCCGCGCGCTTCACGCCGTCGTCGTCCAGCCAGCCGTTGCGCCAGGCGATCTCTTCCAGGCAGGCAATCTTGAAACCCTGACGCTTTTCCACCGTTTGCACAAACATGCTGGCTTCGATCAGGCTATCGTGCGTGCCGGTATCGAGCCAGGCAAAACCGCGGCCCAGCAGCTCAACCGTTAGCGCGCCATCGTCGAGATACATTTGATTGATGGAGGTGATCTCCAGCTCGCCGCGCGCCGAGGGTTTAACCCGTTTTGCGTATTCCGCGACTTTACCGTCGTAGAAATAGAGGCCGGTTACCGCCCAGTTGGATTTGGGCTGCTTTGGCTTCTCCTCCAGCGAAATCGCGCGGAAATCGTCATCAAATTCCACCACACCAAAGCGTTCCGGGTCCATCACCTGATAACCAAACACCGTCGCCCCGGAAGTGCGGGACGCGACGCTACGGAGCTTCGGGCTAAAGCCCTGGCCGAAAAAGATATTATCGCCGAGCACCAGGCATGAGGGCTCACCGTTGAGGAACGCCTCGCCGATGATAAAGGCCTGCGCCAGCCCGTCCGGGCTTGGCTGCGCGGCGTAGCTGAGCTGAACGCCGAACTCCGAACCATCGCCAAGCAGGCGCTGGAAATCGCGCTGGTCGTCCGGAGTGGTAATGATCAGCACTTCGCGAATCCCGGCCAGCATCAGCACCGAGAGCGGATAGTAGATCATCGGCTTATCGTAGATGGGTAGCAGCTGTTTTGAGACGCCGCGCGTGATCGGATGCAGGCGGGTACCCGATCCGCCTGCCAGAATAATACCTTTCATTTTACCCCCTCAAGCGCTCAGGCTTGCAGCCCCAGGCGTTCACCCTGATAGCTGCCGTCCAGCACCTGCTGCCACCAGGTTTCATTAGCCAGGTACCACGCAACGGTTTTGCGCATCCCGCTGGTGAACGTTTCGGCCGGCGTCCAGCCCAGTTCACGCGCTATTTTCGCCGCATCAATAGCGTAGCGCAGGTCGTGCCCGGGACGATCGGCAACAAAGGTGATCAGATCGCGATAGCGCGCAAGGCCTGCCGGTTTGCGCGGCGCCAGCTCTTCCAGCAGATCGCAAATGGTTTCCACTACCTCGATATTTTTCCGCTCGTTATGGCCGCCGATATTGTAAGTTTCGCCCGGCTCACCGCTCGTTGCCACCCGATAGAGCGCCCTGGCGTGATCTTCAACGTACAGCCAGTCGCGGATCTGCTGCCCGTTGCCATAAACCGGCAGCGGTTTACCCGCCAGCGCGTTCAGGATAGTCAGCGGGATCAGTTTTTCCGGGAAATGATACGGTCCGTAGTTATTCGAGCAGTTTGTGACCAGCGTCGGCAGGCCATAGGTTCTCTTCCAGGCGCGCACCAGATGATCGCTGCTGGCTTTCGACGCCGAATAGGGGCTGCTGGGCGCATAGGGCGTGGTTTCGATAAAAAACGCGCCGCTGTCGTGCAGATCGCCATAGACCTCATCCGTTGAGATGTGGTGGAAACGAAAGGCGGATTTTTTATCGTTCGCCAGCGTATTCCACCAGGCCCTGGCCGCTTCCAGCAGCGTCCAGGTACCGACAATGTTGGTTTCGATAAACGCCGCCGGGCCGTCAATAGAGCGGTCAACGTGGCTTTCAGCGGCCAGATGCATCACCGTATCGGGCTGATAGTGGCGAAATACCCGGTCCAGTTCAGCGCGATCGCAGATATCCACCTGTTCAAAAGCAAAACGCGGATCCCCGGCGACAGGCGCCAGCGACATCAGATTCCCCGCGTAGGTCAGCTTATCAACCACCACCACGTTATCGCTGGTTGCAGTGATGATTTCACGCACCACCGCAGAACCGATAAAACCGGCGCCGCCGGTGACCAGAATCGTTCTCACCGCCATACCCCTTTGGTATCGACGATAAACTGCTGGCTGACGCTATCCCCGCTAATCGCTTTAAATTCTTTATGATCGACCAGCATCACCAGCACATCGGCGCTCGCCAGCGCTTCGTCGAGCGATGCCAGTGCGCACAAGCCATCAAGCTTCTTCGGCAACTGGTGGATATTCGGCTCAACAACCAGGGTTTCGCCGCCGTGCCAGCGGGCGATTTGTGCGGCAATGGCCATGGCCGGGCTTTCGCGCAGATCATCAATATTCGGCTTAAACGCCAGGCCAAAGCAGGCGATTTTTATCTCGCTGGCGCGTTTGTTGCTGGCGGCAAGACAGTCGGCGACCCGCGCTTTAACTTCATCGATCACCCACTCTGGTTTATGGTCGTTAACTTCACGCGCGGTACGGATAAGCCGCGCCTGCTGCGGGTTTTGCGCCACGATAAACCACGGGTCGACCGCGATGCAGTGGCCGCCAACGCCCGGACCGGGCTGGAGAATGTTCACGCGCGGATGACGATTCGCCAGGCGAATCAGTTCCCAGACGTTAATCCCCTGATCGGCGCAAATTAGCGAAAGTTCATTGGCAAAAGCGATATTAACGTCGCGGAAGCTGTTTTCTGTCAGCTTGCACATTTCGGCGGTGCGAGAGTTAGTCACCACACATTCGCCTTCGAGGAAAATTTTATACAGCTCGCTGGCGCGGGCTGAGCAAACCGGCGACATACCCCCGATCACGCGATCGTTTTTGATCAGCTCAACCATGACCTGACCCGGCAAAACGCGCTCCGGGCAGTAGGCGATATTCACGTCCGCTGCTTCGCCAGCCTGCTGTGGGAAGCTCAAATCGGGGCGCATTTCCGCCAGCCAGTCCGCCATCTGTTCGGTTGAACCTACCGGCGAAGTGGACTCGAGGATAACCAGCGAACCTTTCTTCAGCGTCGGCGCGATAGATTTAGCCGCCGACTCGACGAAAACCATATCCGGTTCGTGCAGGTCTTTAAACGGCGTCGGCACCGCAATCAGATAGGCGTCAGCTTCTACTGGCGCGGTGGTGGCGCTCAGATAGCCCTGCTCGACCGCCGTTTTAACGACGCTCGCCAGATCCGGCTCCACGATATGAATTTCACCACGGTTAATGGTCTCCACGGCGTGTTGATTGACATCAACGCCGACCACCCGCTTTTGCCGGGAGGCGAACGCGGCAGCGGTTGGCAGGCCAATATATCCAAGGCCAATCACTGAAATGGTAGAAAAATTCATAGCGTTACCTGATTATTTTTAAGTGCAGACAAAATACGATGACACGCTTGTCCATCGCCGTACGGGTTATGCGCCCGGCTCATGGCCTGCCAGGCGGACTCATCATGCAGCAAGCGCGTGACTTCATTGACGATGCGCTGGCTGTCGGTACCCACCAGGCATACGGTTCCCGCGCTGACCGCTTCCGGACGCTCGGTCATTTCGCGCATTACCAGCACCGGTTTGCCGAGCGATGGCGCCTCTTCCTGGATACCGCCGGAATCGGTCAGAATCAACCACGCGCGATTCATCAGCCAGACGAACGGCAGATAATCCTGCGGCTCAATAAGCATGACGTTCTCAACGTGGCCGAGAATACGGTTAACCGGTTCGCTGACGTTCGGGTTCAGATGCACCGGATAGACAATCTGTACGTCCGGGTTATTGGCAGCGATCTCTGCCAGCGCGTGACAGATTTGCTCAAAACCGCGGCCAAAGCTTTCCCGACGATGCCCGGTGACCAGAATCATCTTCTTACCGTTGGCGAGAAAAGGATAACGCTGAGTCAGCTCGTTACGCAGCGCTTCATCGCTCAGTACCCGATCGCGCACCCAAAACAGCGCATCAATAACCGTATTGCCGGTTATCGTGATCCGATTATCGGCAATATTTTCCCGCAGCAGGTTCTGCCGCGAGGTTTCCGTCGGCGCAAAATGGTACGTTGCCAGATGCCCGGTCAACGTGCGGTTCCCCTCTTCCGGCCACGGCGAGCTCAGATCGCCCGTGCGCAGTCCGGCTTCCACATGCCCCACCGGAATGCGCTGATAGAAAGCGGCAAGACTTGCCGCCATCGTCGTGGTGGTATCGCCATGCACCAGCACCACATCTGGCTTAAACGACTCCAGCACTGGCTTTAAGCCCTCAAGGATGCGACAGGTAATCTCCGTCAACCCCTGACCCGGCTGCATGATGTTAAGGTCGTAGTCCGGAACAATAGAAAAAAGTTTCAACACCTGATCGAGCATCTCCCGATGCTGCGCGGTCACGCAAACTTTCGCCTCAAAATGAGGATCCCTTGCCAGCGCATGAACCAGAGGCGCCATTTTGATGGCTTCTGGTCTCGTGCCAAATACCGTTAGTACTTTCACATCGATTCTCTTCGATTAGGCGATGAAGGCTGGATGTCCTTCACCACAGGTCGCATTCACTGGACACGGCGACGCGTTAACGCAACGCCTGCGCCGATGAGCGCGCCCACAATCCCCCACATCACCATCAGAAACGCGCGGCGCGGGCTATCGCGTTTTACCGGTTCTTCAGGCGTTCGCAAATACCTGTAAGTCTGAAAACGCGGGTCCAGGGTCGGTCCCACGTTTAACGTCGTTAACATGGCGCGGCTTTGGTCATAATCAAGATCGTACTGCGGCCCGACCGCCTGCAGATTTTCCAGACGGGCCTGCAGCATCGGCCGGCCCAGTAAAAACAGTTCGGAATCCGGCAGCTGGTCTGGTGGAATGTCGGTTTCGCTGCGGGAAATATTGTGCTGCTGGGCGACTTTCAGCGCCTGCTCCACGCTATGCATGCGGCGATTGAAAATTTCGCGCGCCACCTCTTCCTGGCGCTTAACCTGCGCTTTCATCTGCACGGTTCGCGCGGCCCAGGCGCCCTTAAGCTCGTCATTCAGGTGACCCGCCGCGCGCTGGCTGGCGAAGGCGACATACTGACGCAGCAGATTATTGGCATCCGGGGCGGTTTCCGCCGTCAGCTTCACGCTGTCGTTAACGCTTTTGAGCGCATCGCCGGGCATAAACTGAATGTCGTTAATCAGATCGTCCAGCAAAGCGGCATCGGCGCGGGCGTTACCCGACTGGCGCTGCTTGTAGTAGTCCGTTTGCAGCCAGAAATCGCGGCGGGTATCCCATGACGCCTGCTGCATAATGAACTCTTTATACGCTTCATCCATTACCGAAGGTTGATCGACCGAGACGAGATTGGCCTTGATATCGAGATTGCGTAAAAACTGCTGTTGCGAATAGTACCCGCCCAGCATGTTCACCGTCGGCCGGTCGGTAATTGCCGTCGCGCTCCACTCCTGGCGAGCAAAGAAGGTATAGACCAGAACAATCAGTGCAAAGAGCACCGCGAAACCTGCTATCCAGCTTTTTCCTGCCCACAGGGCGCGAAACAGCCCGCGAATATCCAGCTCATTCTCAACGTTCACTGTTTGTGCTCCCGGTAATGGTTGAGTCATCACGTCCCCAGATTGACTTGGTTAATTTGGATTATTGCCGCTGTGTCGCCGTATTCTGCGTCTAATGCGCTTAACCATGCGCGCCACTTTCCAGGCGCGTTTAATACAGTAGCCATAAAGAAAGAAGGCCACCAAAAAGAGTATTAACATCACCCATTCAGGAACAATACGGGTGTATTCCGCTGCCACCCCAACCAGCGCCAGCAGCGCGGCGGCCAGGGTGATCAGCACGAATGCCTGGCGGGAAGTAAACCCGGCGCGCATGATCAAGTGATGAATATGCTGACGGTCCGGGGAGAACGGACTCATTCCTTTACGCAGGCGGCGGTACATAATCGCCACCATATCCATCAACGGGATCGCAATAATCCATAGCGCAGTGACAGGGCTAATGGGATGCGTCTTTCCCTGCGTGGTCTCCAGCAGGATCCAGATGATAGTGAAGCCAATCATGGTGCTGCCGGCGTCACCCATAAAGACTTTATAGCGACGGCCAAGCGCCCCGAGGTTAAGTAAAATATAGGGCAAAATGGCGGCAATCATCGCAAAACACCACATTGCCAGGCTGTACTGGCCATCAAACCACAGAATGATACCGGTTGCCGCAAAAGAGACGGAGGAGAGGCCGCCCAGCAGGCCATCGATGCCATCAACCATATTGAAGGCGTTGATCGCGGCCCAAACGGCGAAAAGCGTGAGGAAGAAGCCAAAGGGGCCGAGCACCAGCTCCCATGAGCCAAATATAAAGCCGAGGCTACTTAGATGAAGATTTCCCACCATCATCATAATGACGGCGATGGCGGCCTGAATTACCGCGCGAATTTTTACGCTGATATCAAAGCGGTCGTCTAACGCGCCGACCAGCACAAGCACCCCGGCACACCCCAGGTATAACTTTGCGTGGGGAATGTAATAATCGGCGATGGCAAACGTAAAACAAATACCTGCGAAAACTGAAATACCACCGACTAACGGAATCAAACCCTGATGCCGTTTACGATAGTTAGGTTTATCCACGAGCCCAACTCTTTTTGCCGCCTTGCGGGCGACAAATATAAACAGGGTGGTGAATAAGAAAATACTGATTAATTCAGTAATAGCAGTGAGTAAATTCACAACGCATGTGCTCTCAGCATAGTTAATCCGGGAAGTATAACGACGATGCCTCAACTCCAGAAGGGGCAAAGCAGAACATTACAAATTTATTGTAGAAATTTTAGACTGTTAAAGCTGTCTCTGCCTGCCATCCTGCTGCGCACATCATACGTTAACGCCCATTTTGTTTTCCCTTCCTGGATCATACAAACCCGGAAAACAAAACGCCACGCAATAGCGTGGCGTTCTCTGGCTTTTTTAACTTACGAGCGCTTCATCATATCGAAGAAGTCGTCGTTAGTTTTGGTCATCGCCAGTTTATTGATGAGGAATTCCATCGCGTCGATTTCACCCATCGGGTGAATGATTTTACGCAGGATCCACATCTTCTGCAGCTCTTCCTGAGTGGTGAGCAGCTCTTCTTTACGGGTACCGGAACGGTTGTAGTCGATAGCCGGGAAGACGCGTTTCTCAGCGATCTTACGTGAGAGGTGAAGCTCCATGTTACCGGTGCCTTTAAACTCTTCGTAGATAACTTCGTCCATTTTAGAACCGGTATCGATCAGCGCTGTTGCGATGATGGTCAGGCTACCGCCCTCTTCCACGTTACGCGCGGCGCCGAAGAAACGCTTCGGACGATGCAGGGCGTTGGCGTCCACACCACCGGTCAACACTTTACCGGAAGCCGGAACTACGGTGTTGTAGGCGCGCGCCAGACGGGTAATCGAGTCGAGGAGGATGATAACGTCTTTCTTGTGTTCAACCAGACGCTTCGCCTTCTCGATAACCATTTCGGCAACCTGAACGTGGCGAGAGGCCGGTTCGTCAAAGGTAGAAGCAACCACTTCGCCTTTAACCAGACGCTGCATCTCGGTCACTTCTTCCGGACGTTCGTCGATCAGCAGTACCATCAGCACGCAATCAGGATGGTTGTACGCAATGCTCTGCGCAATATTCTGCAGCAGCATGGTTTTACCCGCCTTCGGCGGCGCAACAATCAGACCACGCTGACCGCGGCCGATCGGCGATGCCAGATCCAGCACGCGAGCGGTTAAGTCTTCCGTTGAGCCATTACCGCGTTCCATACGCAGACGTGAATTTGCGTGCAGCGGGGTTAAGTTCTCAAACAGAATCTTGTTACGGGCGTTTTCCGGCTTATCGTAGTTAACTTCGTTAACTTTCAACAACGCAAAGTAACGCTCACCCTCTTTAGGAGGACGAATCTTACCGGAAATGGTGTCACCAGTGCGGAGGTTGAAGCGGCGGATTTGGCTGGGAGATACGTAGATGTCGTCGGGACCGGCGAGGTAGGAGCTGTCTGCTGAACGGAGGAAACCAAATCCATCCTGCAGTATCTCCAGTACGCCATCGCCAAAGATATCTTCGCCACTCTTCGAATGCTGCTTGAGGATGGCAAAAATAATATCCTGCTTACGCATACGGGCCAGGTTTTCCAGCCCCATATTTTCGCCGAGAGTAATCAGCTCAGAAACCGGCGTATTCTTTAATTCGGTAAGATTCATAATGGTGTGGGTTCTTAAACTCGGGGTAATTCTCGAACTTAATGTTGTGAATGGTATGGCAGGAACATCCATGCCTGTTAACGGCCTTCATCTCGTGTCTGTACGTTGCCTGGTCACAGGAAAGAACGCAGAACTGAAACGACTAAACGGAATGAGTGATAAGCCCGGATTATAAGCCTCACGCGCATTTTTGCGGGACGCTTTGGGTAAAACAAGATTCAAACAAAGGTATGTTTAAAACGAAGTCTGAGATTAACTTAGCACGACTCTCGCCGGGCGTCCAGAGATCCGCAAAAAATAGGAGCCTGGACGCCGGAACAGCAAGCCGCTTACGCCAGGTTGGCGTCGAGGAACTCTTTCAGCTGGCCTTTAGACAGCGCGCCGACTTTAGTCGCTGCAACTTCACCATTTTTGAACAGCAGCAGGGTCGGGATGCCGCGAATGCCGTATTTCGGCGCAGTACCCGGGTTCTGATCGATGTTCAGCTTCGCAATGGTCAGTTTGCCCTGATACTCTTCAGCGATCTCATCCAGAATCGGGGCGATCATTTTGCACGGACCACACCACTCTGCCCAGAAATCGACGAGGGTTAGCCCGTCAGCCTTGAGTACGTCCGTGTCAAAACTGTCGTCAGTCAGGTGAATAATTTTATCGCTCATATTTAACTCCACAGGAATAAGCCTGGTGTGTTGGTGTCGCAGTCATCAACGACGTGTCAATGCTACGTTATGCACGCTGTTCTTCAGAATGCCTCTTTTATAACGCTCTGCGTCACAATGTCCATCATGAACTTTGTCCCACAGAAGTTAAAGCAACCAGCGTTCAAACCGGCTTATCGCAGATTTGTCACCCTCGCCTTGCTTAGTAGTCTAAGCTTTCGAAGATTCGTTCAGTTGCCGCAGACGCACCTTGAATAATTTCATACATAGCCAACGAAAGGTTGACGTTATTTCACCGGATACGCTTTCTTAATGCAATAGTTAGCTGATATTCTACCACACTATGAGCAAAACACATTTAACAGAACAGAAGTTTTCCGACTTCGCCCTGCACCCGGCAGTGATTGAAGCCCTTGAAAAAAAAGGGTTTCATAATTGCACTCCCATTCAGGCCCTCGCCCTCCCGCTAACGCTGGAAGGTCGCGATGTCGCCGGGCAGGCGCAAACCGGTACCGGTAAAACGATGGCGTTTCTGACGTCAACGTTTCATTATCTTCTCACACACCCGGCTATCGCTGACCGTCAGGTCAATCAGCCGCGGGCGCTAATCATGGCGCCGACGCGTGAACTGGCGGTACAGATCCATGCCGACGCTGAACCACTGGCGCAGGCGACCGGTCTGAAGCTGGGACTCGCGTACGGCGGCGACGGCTACGATAAGCAGCTGAAAGTGCTGGAAAGCGGCGTGGATATTCTGATCGGTACCACCGGTCGCCTTATCGATTACGCTAAACAGAACCATATTAACCTCGGCGCTATTCAGGTTGTCGTGCTCGACGAAGCCGATCGCATGTACGATCTCGGCTTTATTAAAGATATTCGTTGGCTGTTCCGCCGTATGCCGCCCGCGAATCAGCGCCTGAACATGCTTTTCTCCGCCACCCTTTCTTATCGCGTACGTGAACTGGCGTTCGAACAAATGAACAACGCCGAGTACGTTGAAGTTGAGCCAGAGCAGAAAACCGGCCACCGAATTAAAGAAGAACTGTTCTACCCTTCCAATGAAGAAAAAATGCGCCTGCTGCAGACGCTGCTGGAAGAAGAGTGGCCCGATCGCGCGATTATTTTCGCCAATACCAAGCATCGCTGTGAAGATATCTGGGGTCACCTGGCGGCGGACGGCCATCGCGTTGGCCTGTTAACCGGCGACGTCGCGCAGAAAAAACGTCTGCGTATTCTCGACGAATTTACCCGCGGCGATATCGATATTCTTGTCGCAACCGACGTAGCTGCTCGCGGTCTGCATATTCCAGCCGTGACGCACGTCTTTAACTACGATCTGCCGGACGATTGCGAAGACTACGTTCACCGTATTGGCCGTACCGGCCGCGCTGGCGCCAGCGGTCACTCCATCAGCCTGGCCTGTGAAGAGTACGCGCTGAACCTTCCGGCGATTGAAACCTATATTGGTCATTCGATTCCGGTGAGCAAATACAATTCGGACGCGCTCATGACTGACCTGCCTAAGCCGCTGCGCCTCACGCGCCCGCGTCCGGGCAACGGCCCGCGCCGCAACGGTCCGCCACGTAATCGTCGTCGTTCAGGTTAAAGAAATATGCCATACACAAAATCGTTCAAGCAGCATCAAGGCCGCAAGAAAGCGAATCGCAACAAGCTGACGCTGGTCAGCGATTCGGGTACAGAGAACGCAGCCAACACAGAGGCAGTTTGAAAGATGAAGTGTATGAGTTCCACCTCGCTCTATGCCGCTATCGATCTGGGATCTAATAGCTTTCATATGCTGGTTGTACGCGAGGTGGCCGGAAGCATCCAGACCCTGAGTCGCATCAAACGCAAAGTACGTCTGGCCGCAGGCCTGAACAGCGACAACACGCTCTCTGCGGAAGCTATGGAACGCGGCTGGCAATGTTTACGCCTGTTTGCCGAGCGTTTGCAGGATATTCCTCCGGCGCAAACCCGCGTGGTGGCTACCGCGACGCTGCGGCTGGCGGTTAACGCCGGCGAGTTTCTGGAGAAAGCGCGGGACATTCTCGGCTGCCCGGTACAGGTTATCAGCGGTGAAGAGGAAGCACGCCTGATTTATCAGGGCGTGGCCCATACAACCGGCGGTGCAGATCAGCGTCTGGTTGTGGATATTGGCGGCGCCAGTACCGAACTGGTTACCGGCACTGGTGCGCAAACGACCTCGCTTTTCAGCCTGTCGATGGGCTGTGTGACCTGGCTGGAACGCTACTTTGCCGATCGCAGCCTGACCAAAGAGAACTTTAGCCAGGCCGAAACCGCTGCGCGTGAAGTGCTGCGCCCCGTCGCCGATGTTCTGCGCTACCACGGTTGGAAAGTGTGCGTCGGCGCATCCGGCACCGTGCAGGCGTTACAGGAAATCATGATGGCGCAGGGGATGGATGAACGCATCACCTTAGCCAAGCTACAGCAGCTCAAACAGCGCGCGATTCAGTGCGGACGTCTGGAAGAGCTCGAAATTGAAGGCCTGACGCTTGAACGCGCCCTCGTCTTTCCTAGCGGCCTGGCGATTCTGATTGCCATTTTCAGCGAGCTCAATATTCAGTGCATGACTCTCGCGGGCGGGGCACTGCGCGAAGGCCTCGTTTACGGCATGCTGCATCTGTCGGTCGATCAGGATATTCGCAGCCGTACGTTACGCAATATTCAGCGCCGGTTTTTGGTAGATACCGAGCAGGCACAGCGCGTTGCTCAGTTAGCCGCCCATTTCGCTCATCAGGTAGAAAAGAGCTGGGAAATTGAGCCGTTATGCTTTGATTTGCTGCAAAGCGCCTGCCAGTTGCATGAAATCGGTTTGAGCGTGGAGTACAAACAGGCGCCGCTGCACGCCGCCTGGCTGGTGCGCAACCTGGACCTGCCCGGCTTTACCCCCGCGCAAAAGAAGCTGCTGGCGACGTTGCTGTTAAACCAAACCAACGCCGTCGATCTTTCTTCCATTCATCAACAGAACGCGGTGCCGCCGAGAGTCGCTGAGCATATGTGCCGTCTGCTGCGCCTGGCTATTTTATTTGCCAACCGCCGACGCGACGATCTGCTGCCGATGATGACGCTGGCCGCTGAAGATGAGCGCCTGACGCTGACCCTGCCGCAGGGATGGCTGGAAAACCATCCTCTGGGTCGGGAAATGGTCGAGCAGGAGTGCCAGTGGCAGAGCTACGTTCACTGGCCGCTGCAGATTATCGAGGATAGCGCAGCAATGTAGCCCAATCAGGGGGGTATCATGCGAGAAGAACTGGACTTCAAATCGCTGCGTTTTTTTTCCGCCCTCTTCCGTCTGGGCAATGTCTCTCCCGCCGCCGAAGCGCTTAATATCAGCCAGCCGACCGGCAGCTTATTGTTGAAAAAACTTCGCGAGCATTTCGACGATCCCCTGTTTGTGCGAATCGGACAGCGTATGGTGCCCACGCCGCGCGCAGATGATATTGCTCAGACCGTTTTTACTATTCTTCAACTGGTCGATAACCAGCTCCCTGGCAACCCTGAATTTACCCCCCAAACCAGCACACGTAATTTCACTATCGGCATGACTGATATCAGCCAGATGACGTTGTTGCCGCCGTTGCAGGCACAGCTACAGCAGCTTAACGCCGAAGGCATTACTATTTCGGTGCTGAATATCGATGATCAAACGCTGGGCGCGCTTGAGTCTGGTAAGTGCGATTTAGCTATAGGCTATCTTAGGCAGCTACCGGATAACATTTACCAGCAGCGCCTGTTTGATCAATCCTACGTATGCCTGACAGCAGAAAACCATCCGCGGATCCGAGCCGCGTTTACCACCGAGAACTGGCGCCAGGAAAAGCATCTGGCCGTTCACGTCAACGGGACCGGGCATGGAGATATCGATAGATTACTTAACGAGTACGGTATGCCGCGACGCATCGCCCTCACTCTTCCCAGCTTTTTAGGCGCAGGCGAGCTGGTTGCGGGCAGTGAATTGATTGCCGTCGTCCCCGAGCAGCTGGCAAATCATATTATTACTCGCTATCCCTGCTGCAGCTGGCCGCTGCCATTTTCGCTGCCGGAAATTGCTATTCGCCAGGTCTGGCATCAGCGTCTGCACCGCGATCCCGGGCACATCTGGTTGCGGTCGCTGATCGTAAACTTACCCACAACCGGCAGTAGCAAAATTCCCTATTAATTTTCCGGCTCCCGGAGGTCATGCTGTATTAGCTTTTCTGATACCCTGTATTGCATTCTGTTTATTGCTGCCAGTACGTAAAAAATCCTATTCTCCTCGCATCAGGTCATATTAAAACCAAATAGAGGAATAGAGTATGCGTGGAAAAATCGCGTTAGAAGAACACGTTTCAACACCTAAAAACAACAGCCTTTGGGACTCTGCGGGTGAAGCCTCAAGAAACGGTTCTGAATATATGATGGACGTTGAGCGCCGCTTATTAGATCGTAGCTATCAACTGGATGAAATGGCCCAGAGAAATATCGACCATGTTATTCTTTCTCTAACTTCCCCTGGCGCCCAATCTATTTTGGATAAAGCCACAGCCGTATCTTTTGCGCGCGAAACCAACGACTACATCATCGAGAATTATGTTAAACCTAATCCGGATAAATTTAGCGCATTCGCTACTCTGGCACTACAAAACCCCGAAGCTGCGGCCGAAGAACTGGAGCGTGCGGTAAAAAAATTGGGCATGAAAGGCGCGCTGATTAACGGTTACACCAACGTCAAGGATAACGAGCACGGTCTGTACCTGGATGATGAATCAATGCTGGTATTCTGGGATAAAGTCAACGAACTGAACGTTCCCGTTTATCTGCATCCGCGTGAGCCCTTAGAAGGCCCGGCGCGCGGCATCTACACCGGTTATGAAAGCCTGATCGGATCCGCCTGGGGCTTTGCCCAGGAAACCGCGGTTCATGCGATTCGCCTGATGATGAGCGGGTTGTTCGATCGCTATCCCAACCTGAATCTGGTGTTGGGTCACTTAGGCGAAGGCCTGGTTCATATGCTGCCACGCACCCAACACCGTCTCTATCGTCAGCGTTTCGGCTGCGGCCTGGGCAAAGCAGAAAAACCGTTAATGCACTATTTGCAGAATAACTTTATCGTCACCACCAGCGGCCATTTTAATACCTACTCTCTGCAAAATGCGCTAGCTATTATGGGTCCGGATCGCGTGATGTTCTCCGTCGATTATCCGTATGAAGATATTCATCAGGCCTGTGATTGGTTCGATCCTCTGGAAATGGATAGTGAACTGAAGAATAAAATCGCCTGGGGTAATGCCAGCCGCGTATTTAACATTAAATAATTCCATCCAGTATTAATGAAAGGGCCTGACAACAGGCCCTTTCAATTATGGAGAATATATCATGCCGGTAGGAATCTTTGTTTGCAGTGGCTCGCTACTTGTCGGCGCAATTTTTGGCGCATCGCTCAATCGATTTATTCCCGAACATTTAAAAAAGACCTTACCTTTAATCGCCGGGTTAATTTCTATTAGCATGGGCGTGTTTTTTCTCAATAAGCTGATGAATCTGCCGCCCATTGCCCTGGCTGTCATCGTCGGCACCATTATCGGTAGCCTGCTGCATATCGAAAAAGTTATCGAAAATGCCGGAATAAAGCTTCGGGGCCCCGTTGAGAAAGTATTTCCCGGCAAAGGCAGTGCCGATATTGATCCCCAGGATTTCACTAATCAGTTTATCGCCGTACTGATCCTGTTTTGCGCCAGCGGAACCGGTATTTTTGGCGCATTAACCGAAGGTATGACAGGAGATGCGACCATACTGCTCACCAAATCCATTCTCGACTTTTTCACCGCCGCTATTTTTGCCTCCGCGCTGGGGTACATCATCGCCGTTATCTTTGTGCCCCAGCTTATTGTATTCGCGATCCTCTTCTTCGCCGCCAGCGTTATTATGGCGTTAATCACCCCTACAATGATCGCGGATTTTACTGCCTGCGGCGGCATCATCATGCTGGCAACGGGCTTTCGACTCTGCGGGATTCGCGCTTTTCCGACGGCGAACATGCTGCCATCGCTACTGCTGGTGATGCCCTTCTCCGCCGCCTGGCAACAGTTGATCGCCTGAACGCTATGCTACCAGCATCGCCCGGATGCTGGTGTTACGCGTCTTTTTTGTGAGCGCTGCCCGGTTTGCCGCCAGACGCAGACTGGAGTTTCACCCGGAAATCAAAGTTAAAGTAATTGCTCAGGCAAAATGCAGTACCGTACTCAAGCACCTCTCCCTGAGCATTACGACTTTTCAGCGTAATTTTCATCAATGGCACGCCTTGCGGCAGGTCGAGCAAATTCAGTTCTTCGCCGGAAGGGATATGTACCGTGAGTGAGTAGTCCTGGAGATCGGGAAAAATATTATTTTCCGCCCAGTGCGCGTACAGCGACCCTTCAAGCAGATCCGGACGGGGTAAAAAACGCTCGGGAATAAACATGGTTTCGATGGAGACCGGAAGCGCATCGACTAAACGCACGCGTTTTATTTTCGCCAGCCGATCGCCGACGGCGATCTCCAGTTCACGAGCCAAAAAATCATCCGCCGCCAGTTTTTCCCTCACCAGCCATCGGTTAGATACCGTCCCCGAATTTTGCAGCTGGGCAGAAAATCCTCCGCTGGCAAGGTTATAGCTTACCGGCAAATTGACCTCGGTACCCTTTCCGTGACGCTTAATCACCAGCCCGGCTTCCAGCAGGGCATCCAGCGCCTTCACCACCGTCACGCGCGAGAGCTCAAGCGTCTGCGACATTTTACGTTCTGAGGGCAAAATACTGCCGTGCGTCAGCAGCCGCTCCGTCATTGCCGCTTCAATGGCTTGTTTAAGTTGAATATAAAGCGGCGCGGGGGCCTCTGCATTCAGACGCCCTTTTATATACTCAAGCAACGGTTGCGACATCGTTTCGTGGCCTTCCGGAATTTAGTAGCAGTGGATTTATCCTAGTGGATCCATACTGGAATTAGTAGCCCCATCATAACGTCTCCCCGCCCTTTTGAGCGCCGCATTTTTCTTGCAGAATGCGCCTGCGATCACAGCATGACCATAAAGGACTTTAACTGGACTTAATCTGGATCTATTTTTAGGATAACTTTTATTCACTTGTTTCCGGGAGTCGACGATGTCTGATATTCGCCCTACTAATACCGCCGAAAGCCGCATCCTTGGCTGTCTTTACGGGCAAGCCATCGGTGATGCGATGGGCATGCCTTCCGAACTGTGGCCTAAACGCCGCATTATCAACCACTTTGGTTGGATTGAACGCTTCCTTCCTGGACCGAAAGAGAATATTGCGGCCTGCGAATTTCACGCCGCAGAGTTTACCGATGACACCCATCAGTGCATCGCATTAATGGATGCCCTGAATGAAACCAACGGCGTGACCGATCCACTGGCTATTGCCAGGCATATTCTGCTATGGGCCAGACGCTGCCGGGCTTTTGAAAAAAATATTCTCGGCCCAACCTCGAAGGCCTCCCTGCTGGCGCTTGAACAGGAGCAAGCGCTCGATGAGATTGCGGCCAACGGCGTGACCAACGGTGCGGCAATGCGCGTGGCGCCTATGGGCTGTCTGCTGCCGACCCGGAATAAGGCATTTTTCATTGAGCAAGTTCGCCTCTCCTGCCTGCCGACGCACAAATCAGATATCGCCATCGCCGGCGCGGTAGTTATCGCCTGGGCGATCAGTCGCGCCATTGAAGGAGCCGGATGGCTGTTAATTAAAACGGAGCTGGCATCGCTCGCCAATGAAACCCAGCGCCAGTATGAGTCCACTTTTAGTCCACTTCTCGGTAACCGAATTAATCTCGCGCTGACCACGATCGCCAGCGAAACCGACCATCTGACAGGAATTGAACGTATTTATGAGGATATCGGCGCCGGAATGGATATTATCGAGTCTGTCCCCGCGGCGATTGCGCTGGTCGAGCTGGCAAAAACGCAGCCTATGAAATGCGCTATGCTGGCGGCCAATTTAGGCGGCGACACCGACACGATAGGCGCGATGGCAACCGCCATCTGCGGCGCGCTTCATGGCATAGAGGCGTTTCCTGAGGAACATATCCAACAGATTAATCGGGCCAATAGCATAGACTTCGCGCCTTACGCACAGCGGCTTGCAGGATACCGCTTCGCTTAATTGACAGAGGGCATCAATATGGACAGCAAAGCTTCATACGATGGAAATATCCAGACAGCAGATCCCGGAATGGCGGAGTTGGGGATTGATCTGGTCCCCCCGGTCCACCAGACCCAAAAACCGATCCAGCTATTTTTCGTCTGGTGCGCCGCAAACATCGGCATTCTTGGCGTCGTTTACGGCGCAGTCATTGTATCGTTCGGCCTCTCCTTCTGGCAGTCGATTCTTGCCGCCGTGGCGGGCGTCGCCTCCTTTGCGCTGGTCGGCGTCACCAGTATCGCCGGAAAAATCGGCCGCACCACGACGCTGACGCTTTCACGCGTCATTTTTGGCAAGCGCGGCAACATTGCACCTACCAGCTTCTGCTGGGTAAACCTGATGGGCTGGGAGTCGGTCAATATCATTACCGGTACGCTCACCCTCGTTGCGCTGTTTGCCGCCATGGGTTTTGAAGAGAGCCTGACCACCACCGCGCTGTCGCTTTTTCTGTTTGGCGGCCTGACCGTGCTGGTTAGCGTGCTCGGCCAAAATGCCGTGCTGATGATGCAAAAGTGGATCACCCGCATCTTTGGCGCCATGACGCTGCTGGTCGTCATTTATCTGCTCTTCACCGCGGACTGGCAGGCCATCCTCGCGCTGCCGTCAGGTAGCTGGCTGACAGGCTTTCTACCGGCGGTCTCTATTATTGCCGCGGGCACCGGCATCAGCTGGGCGATCGCCGGCGCCGACTATAGCCGCGATCAGCGCCCTGGCTCCGGCGAAAAGGGGATTTTCCTCGCCGTGGTCAGCGGCGCAGCCCTTCCCCTGCTGCTGCTAATGCTGACCGGAATACTGCTCACCGCCCAAATCCCCGATCTGGCCTCCAGCGAAAACCCCATTTCAGCGATCGGTAAACTGCTGCCTTCATGGATGGCAATCCCCTATCTGGCTGCAGCTACCGCCGGGGTTGTGACTATCGCCGTGCTGAGTCTCTATTCCGCCAGCCTTAACCTGTTAAGCATGGGAATTAAACTACAGCAGCGTTCCGCCGTAGCCATTGATGCCGTGCTGGTTCTGGGGATCGCCCTCTACGTGCTGTTTGTCTCGAAAGATTTTCTCGGGCCGTTCATCGCGTTTCTGATTTTCTGCGGCGTATTTCTTGCCGCCTGGGCCGCCATCTTTATGGTCGATTTTTATCGGATGCGCCGCCGTGTCGGCTATTCTGAAGCTGATTTGTTCAGAGAAAGCGGTGCCAACCGTACCGCGCTGGGCTGCTGGATTGTCGGCGCGCTGGCGGGGTTGATGGTCTCTAAAACCGGGTTTATCGACGGACCTTTCGCGGTCGGCATTTTCGCGGACTCCAGCCTCGGGCTATTCGTCTCTTTTATTCTGAGCCTGGTGCTCTATCTTGTCTTCGGACCGAAAAGGGGGGACAGCCGTGACAATCAGCGCTGACCAGCTATCGCCGCGGCGGCCGATCGTGGTGATCGGCGCCGCTTTTGGCGACATAATTCTCCATCTCGATGCGCTGCCGCAAAGCGGTAGCGATGTCCCCGCCCGCGACGGCGGACGGCAGATTGGCGGCTGCGCGTTTAACGTCGCCCGTGCGCTCTCGCGCCTCGAGCTGTTTCCCGTTAACGCCATACCGGTAGGCAATGGCGACTGGGGGCAGGCCGTTGCGCAAAAAATGGCGCTGGAAAACTTGCCCGTCCTCTTGCGTCACCCCACCCACGATAACGGCTGGTGTCTGGCTCTTGTTGAAGCCGACAAAGAGCGGACGTTTATCACCATTGAGGGCTGCGAACAGCACTGGACTGATGAACTATTAGCGCAAATACCGCTGCCGAATGACGCGATTATTTACGTCTCGGGCTACGAACTGGCCAGCGAAGCGCTGCGCCAGTGGCTCCTTGCCCAGGCAGAAGATAAAACGCTGTTTGTCGATTTTGGCCCACGCCTGGGCGATCTGGATATTCGCTTTATTCAGGCGCTGCTGCGCAAACGCCCCGTTCTCACCCTTAATCGCGATGAACTTAGGGTGCTATGCGCGCGTTTATACGATCGGGATGGCGCCACGCTTGACGACGCCACTCGGCTCGCCAGCGACTGGCAGCTACGAGCAATTTGTCGGTTTGATAAGGATGGCGCGTGGGTGGTTGAACCTGACGCGCAACCGCAGCATATTCCGGCCTATCGTGTACAGGTTCACGACACGATTGCCGCAGGAGACAGCCACTGTGCCGGTACTATCGCCGGGCTGGCCTGCGGGATGGATCTGCGGCAGGCAACGCGGCTGGGCAATCAAGTGGCGGCCATTGTCGTCAGCAAACCTGGTTCAGACGGCGCTCCGAATCGCGAAGAGCTACGCCAGTTCCAGCGCCGAGAGGGCAACGGCCGCTAGCCGCTATTTACGTGCTTTCGCCAGCATCGCCCGGATGTTGGCGACGTTCGCTTGCCCTTTATGCATGCGCTCTTCCGGCGAAATAACTTTGCGCTCCTGCTCCCAAATCAGATCATCCTGCGGCAGTTCCAGCAGAAAACGGCTCGGCTCTGGCCGCACGAGTTCGCCGTACTGACGGCGCTCTTTGCACAGGGTAAAAGTCAGCTCTTTCTGCGCGCGGGTGATACCAACGTAGGCAAGGCGACGCTCTTCATCGACGTTGTCTTCATCAATGCTGCTCTGGTGCGGCAGCAGCCCCTCTTCCATGCCAACCAGATAGACGTAGGGAAACTCCAGCCCCTTTGACGCGTGAAGCGTCATTAGCTGCACCTGATCCGTCTCCTCATCCGACTCGCCGCGCTCCATCATGTCGCGGAGGGTAAAGCGGGTAACGACCTGGGTAAGCGTCATGGGTTCATCGATCTCGCTGCCTTCGAGCATTTCGGTCATCCACGTGAACAGCGTATTGACGTTTTTCATCCGCATCTCGGCGGCTTTCGGGCTGGGCGAGGTCTCATAAAGCCAGGATTCATAATCCACGCCGCGGATCAGATCGCGGACAGCCGCAATCGGCTCGCGCTCGGAAAGCTGTTGAATCTCACGCAGCCAGTGGGTGAAGCGGGTCAAAGACTCGTAGCCGCGTCCGCTCAGCGTCTGGGTCAAACCCATATCGAAGCTGGCGGTAAACATGCTTTTATTGCGCCCCATCGCCCATTCGCCCAGCTTTTTCAGGGTCGCCGAACCGATCTCGCGCTTTGGCGTATTGACGATGCGCATGAAGGCGCTGTCATCATCAGGGTTAGTCAGCACGCGCAGATAGGCCAGCAGGTCTTTAATTTCCGGGCGGGAAAAGAACGACGTGCCGCCGGAAATTTTGTACGGGATGCGGTTCTGCATCAGCATCTTTTCAAAAACCCGCGACTGATGGTTGCCGCGATACAGGATAGCGTAATCCTTATAGGCGGTTTTATTAATAAAGTGATGAGCGATGAGTTCACCGGCAACGCGCTCCGCCTCATGGTCTTCGTTATTGGCGGAGAGCACCTTCAGCTCTACGCCATAGCCCAGTTCGGAAAACAGGCGCTTCTCGAAAACGTGCGGATTATTGGCGATCAGGATGTTCGCCGCCTTCAGGATGCGCCCTGATGAGCGGTAGTTTTGCTCCAGCTTGATCACCTGCAGCGCCGGGAAATCCTGGCTTAGCAGTACCAGGTTCTGCGGCCGCGCGCCGCGCCAGGAGTAGATCGACTGATCGTCATCGCCGACCACGGTAAAGCGCGCCCGCTGTCCCACCAGCAGTTTTACCAGCTCGTACTGGCTGGTATTGGTGTCCTGGTATTCATCCACCAGCAGATAACGGATCTTATTCTGCCAGCGTTCCCGCACCTCTTCGTTACGCTGCAGCAGCAGCGTTGGCAGGAGGATCAGATCGTCGAAATCGAGTACGTTGCAGGCTTTCATGTGTGCATCGTACAGGCCGTAGCAGTGAGCGAAGATCCGATCCCGCTCCCCTTTCGCGCCGGCGGCGGCCTGAGAAGGTGTTTTCAGATCGTTTTTCCAGTTGGAGATCGTGGAGATCAGCTGCTGAAGCACCACTTTATCGTCTTCGATCAGCCCCTCGGTGAGCTCTTTTAACAGCGCGACCTGGTCGGTATCGTCGAACAGCGAGAAGTTTGATTTCATCCCTAACGCGGCGTATTCGCGCTTGATAATGTCCAGCCCCAGCGTGTGGAAGGTGGAAATCATCAGCCCGCGCGCCTCTTTGCGCCCCAGCGTTTGCCCGACGCGCTCTTTCATTTCGCGCGCCGCCTTATTGGTAAAGGTAACTGCCGCAATATGGCGCGCCTGATAGCCGCAGCCGCGGATCAGGTGGGCGATTTTATTGGTAATAACGCGGGTCTTACCGGAACCGGCACCCGCCAGCACCAGGCACGGTCCGGTAACGAATTCGACGGCTTGTTGTTGGCCAGGGTTTAAACGCATGGGAGTCTTTTGCTCAATCTTCGAACGGGGTGGGGATTGTAGCAGAAAGAGGGGCACAGAGAGCAACAGGCTGCCCTTTCAGGCAGCCTGTAAATCGCTAAATCAGGATCCGGCGGCGGCAAGCGGCGCATAGCCATTACGCTGCGCGCTCTTGATCCAGCTGTATGAGCCCATGACCGCGATAGCCGTCAGCAGAACATACTCAAGCGACATTGCGTAAACGCCCTGTACCGCGTAGATAACCACGCTAATCACGTCGATAACGACCCACAGCAGCCAGTTTTCGACAAACTTACGCGTCATCAGTACCATGGCGGCAATTGACAACACCAGCATGGTGGAATCCCAGAACGGGAAGGCATCGGGCTGGAGGTCGGGCATCGCCACCTGCATGCCGATCGTTTGCAGCAGGGCAATCATGATGCGGGTCAGCATCGCAAACACCGGATCGATAAACAGCGTCATCAGCACGATCGCCACCGCGCAAACGGCGCCCAGCGCCAGCGTTTGCTGACGGGAAAGCCAGCGAACCTTGAGCGTAGCTTCCTGCGCCTCGTTTTGCCGGCTCCATGCGTACCAGCCGTAAATGTTGGCGGCGAAGAAAAATACCTGCAGCAGCAGGCTGGCATAGAGCTGAATCTGGAAGAAAATGGCCGCAAACAGCGTGACGTTAATCAGGCCAAACAGATAATTGATGATTTTTTCCCGGCTTGCGCACCAGATGCACAGCAGGCCGAATACGGTACCGATGGCTTCAATCCACGATAGCGCATAGCCGCCTTCGCCGAGAGGAATATTGACCATCACATTGTTAATGCTAAAAAAGTCCATCATAAACCTCCTTGCTGGCTAGCGGAATAAATGGCGCGCAGCGCCAGGGTAATTTGCCGTTCTTCGCCCTGCTGGCACAGAGCCTCCTGCTGAACATAATCATTGATACTGCTATCCAGGCAACCGTTGTGGGCAACCACTACGTTGAGCAATGAGGCTGTACGTAACCCGCGCAGCGCGCCGATGGTCATCAGGGCGGCGCTTTCCATATCCGCCCCCAGAATGCCAAGCGCCGACCACTGTGCATCCAGCTCCGCCTCGCGATCGGTATAAAAACTGTCATGGCTGCGCACCAGTCCGCACGCGGCGGGGATATTCATTTGCCGCGCCTGCGCCATCAGCTCCCAGGTCAGCTGCGGGTCGGCGCAGGCCGGATAGCCTGCCGGCGCATAGGTTCGGCTGGTGCCGTCATCCATAACCGCGCCGTGGGCGATAATTACGTCACCGAGCGCAAGATTATCCTGCAGGGCGCCGCAGCTGCCGATACGAATCAGGGTCGTAACGCCGATCTGGCGCAGCTCTTCAATGGCGATCGCAGTGGAGGGGCCGCCGATTCCGGTGGAGAGCACCAAAATTTCCACGCCCTGGTACCAGCCGCGTGCGGCGCGAAACTCCCGGTTCTGACCGAGCGGCTCGGCATTATCAAGAAAACTGACGATACGGTCGACCCTCTGGGGGTCGCCCGGCAGCAGCGCGTACCGCGCGCCGGTCATCTCTTTGCTTAACTGGATATGGGGTTGCAGCGACATACTCCCGCCTCCTTCACTCTTGCGGTTATCCGATATCAGCCTCCTGTTTAAGCTTTTCAGGAGCTAACAACACAATGCGTTCACCATCGGTATCAATAATTTGTAGCGCTTTCAGATCATGCAAAATACGGTTAATACTGCGGGTCGTCGCCGCAAATTCCTGGCTGAGATTCTGCTTATCCAGCAAGATTTCATTGGCGCCATCCTGCTGATAACGCAGCCACAGGGCCTGGCACACCCGCTGATGCAACGAATAAAGATTGTCGCTGCTGGCCTTTTTCGACAGCTGGTAATATTGCTGGCTAAAGAAGCGCAGCATCCGCTGGTTAAAATGGTTATCTAACGCCAGCCAGCGGCAGAAATATTCCTGTGACAGGCTGAGAAGCTGCACATGTCCCACCGCCGCCACCGAGCAGATATACTGACGCGACTCAAAGATCTCGAGCTCGCCCACCATATCGCCTTTTCGGTAGCGGGCCTGGCGATAGCGGCGCCCATCTTCAGCCTCGTAGAAAACATCCACCTCACCAGCGATAATCAGCGAAAAGCGCTGACACACCTCCCCCTGTCGACAGATAAAATCGCCGCGCGGGATCTCTTCGAAGCGCCAGCGCTGCATGATCTCGAGGGGACAATATTTTAGTAATTCATAGAGCTGTGGATCGCTCACGATCTCACTCAGCCCCGAAAGCCAGCCAACTGAAAATTCAGGTTTTTTCATTGTATCCATGTTATCTCGCTCCAGGACTATAAGGACAGGACGGCTGTCCCCGACCAGAGGGAATACGCCGGATAAAAGTGTTGCTCATCTCCCGCTTCCGTTTATCAGGCGAGACATCTGTCCCGCGATGGCGAAGAGTATAGGTCCACGGCCAAAGCGGGTGGTAAAGTAACGGGATATCTTTGCGACTGAGAACACCATAATGGCAAAAAGCGCAGCAGCCCTGCACATCCTGGTTAAAGAAGAGAAACTGGCGCACGAGATCCTCGCCAAACTGGAACGTGGTGTCAGCTTCGATCACCTGGCAAAGCGCTATTCGAAATGTCCATCAGGACGCAACGGCGGAGATCTTGGGGAGTTTAATCAAGGAGTTATGGTCGGGCCGTTTGATAAAGCGGTCTTCAGCTGCCCGCTGCTCAAGCCATATGGACCGGTCAAAACCAAGTTCGGCTACCACATCATTAAGGTGCTCTATCGCCGCTAGCCCATGCTACTATTGCGCCCTGATTTATCCCCCATTCACTCAAGGTACGATCATGGCAAAAACGGCAGCAGCACTGCATATTCTGGTTAAAGAAGAGAAGCTGGCACTGGATCTTCTGGAGCAAATTAAAAACGGCGCCGATTTCGGCAAACTGGCGAAGAAGCACTCGATCTGCCCGTCAGGCAAACGCGGCGGCGATTTAGGTGAATTCCGCCAGGGTCAGATGGTGCCGGCGTTTGATAAAGTCGTCTTCTCCTGCCCGGAGCTGGAGCCAACCGGCCCGCTGCACACTCAGTTTGGTTATCACATCATCAAGGTGCTGTACCGCAAATAAAAAAAACCGGCGTCTTATTTGCACCGGTTTTTTATCTCACAGCTTTCCCCTAAGGATTTCAGCTTGCAGGAAGGCGGCAAGTGAGTACAGCCCCAGGAGCATAGATAACTATGTGACTGGGGTGTACGAACGCAGCCAACGCATCTGCAAGTTGAAAGGCGACGGGGAATTAGCCCGCTACCGCAATACGTTTCATATCGGTCATATAGCCGCGCAGTTTCTTACCAACCTGCTCGATAGCGTGGCTGCGAATAGCTTCATTCACGTCGCGCAGCTGAGCGTTATCTACCGCGCCTTCGGCAATCGCTTTGCCCAGGTCGCCGGTCTGCAGGGTAGTCATGAACTCTTTCAGCAGCGGTACGCAAGCGTAAGAGAACAGGTAGTTACCGTATTCTGCGGTATCGGAGATAACCACGTTCATTTCGTACAGGCGCTTACGGGCGATGGTGTTGGCGATCAGCGGCAGCTCGTGCAGCGATTCATAGTAAGCGGACTCTTCGATGATGCCGGAATCGACCATGGTTTCGAACGCCAGCTCAACGCCTGCTTTCACCATCGCGATCATCAGAACGCCTTTATCGAAGTACTCCTGCTCGCCGATTTTACCTTCAAACTGCGGCGCGGTTTCGAACGCGGTTTTACCGGTCTCTTCACGCCAGGTCAGTAGTTTTTTATCGTCGTTGGCCCAGTCAGCCATCATACCGGAGGAGAATTCACCGGAGATGATGTCATCCATATGTTTCTGGAACAGCGGCGCCATAATCTCTTTCAGCTGTTCGGACAGCGCATAAGCACGCAGCTTAGCCGGGTTAGACAGGCGATCCATCATCAGGGTGATACCGCCCTGCTTCAGCGCTTCGGTGATGGTTTCCCAGCCGAACTGAATCAGTTTCTCAGCGTATGCCGGGTCGGTACCTTCTTCCACCAGCTTGTCGAAGCACAGCAGAGAGCCAGCCTGCAGCATACCGCACAGAATGGTCTGCTCGCCCATCAGGTCGGATTTCACTTCCGCCACGAAGGAAGACTCCAGAACGCCCGCACGGTGACCGCCGGTGGCCGCAGCCCAGGCTTTAGCGATGGCCATGCCTTCGCCTTTCGGATCGTTTTCCGGGTGAACCGCGATCAGAGTCGGTACGCCAAAACCACGTTTGTACTCTTCGCGCACTTCGGTACCCGGACACTTCGGCGCTACCATCACAACGGTGATATCCTTACGGATCTGCTCACCCACTTCCACGATGTTGAAACCGTGAGAGTAGCCCAGCGCCGCGCCGTCTTTCATCAGCGGCTGAACGGAACGCACAACGTCAGAGTGCTGCTTGTCCGGCGTCAGGTTAACCACCAGGTCAGCCTGCGGGATCAGCTCTTCGTAGGTACCCACTTTGAAGCCGTTTTCGGTCGCTTTACGCCACGATGCGCGCTTCTCGGCGATCGCTTCTTTACGCAGCGCGTAGGAGATATCGAGACCGGAGTCGCGCATGTTCAGGCCCTGGTTCAGACCCTGAGCACCACAGCCGACGATGACCACTTTTTTACCCTGAAGGTAGCTTGCGCCATCGGCGAATTCGTCGCGACCCATAAAGCGACATTTGCCCAGCTGCGCCAGCTGCTGGCGCAGGTTCAGTGTATTAAAGTAGTTAGCCATGGTGATACCTCGTGATGTTGTGTGTCTTATTTTGTTCGGTTCGCGGTTCAGCGAGAATGTACCCACATTACAACAGGAAATTTATTGCGGAAATTGATATATTCACAACGTCAAGTTGCAATTTCTGCAATGTAAAATCGTGGAGTGCCGCCGGTGGATTTACGCGATCTAAAAACCTTCCTGCATCTGGCGGAAAGCCGCCATTTTGGCCGCAGCGCGCGGGCAATGCACGTCAGCCCTTCCACACTGTCCCGGCAAATTCAGCGCCTGGAAGAAGACCTCGGGCAACCGCTGTTTGTCCGCGATAACCGCACGGTAACGCTTACCGAAGCGGGAGAAGAGCTACGAACGTTTGCCCAGCAGACGCTGCTGCAGTATCAGCAGCTGCGCCACACTATCGATCAGCAAGGGCCGTCGCTGTCGGGCGAGCTGCATATCTTCTGCTCGGTAACCGCCGCCTACAGCCACCTGCCTCCCATACTCGATCGCTTTCGCGCCGAGCATCCTTCGGTGGAAATTAAGCTCACCACCGGCGATGCCGCCGATGCGATGGAGAAAGTGGTGACGGGTGAAGCCGATCTGGCGATAGCCGGTAAGCCAGAAACGCTTCCCGGCGCGGTGGCCTTCGCAATGCTGGAAAATCTGGCGGTGGTGCTAATCGCCCCGGCGCTGCCTTGTCCGGTTCGCAACCAGGTCTCGGTGGAGAAGCCTGACTGGGCAACGGTACCCTTTATCATGGCCGACCAGGGCCCCGTGCGCCGCCGCATTGAGCTGTGGTTTCGTCGCCATAAAATCAGTAATCCATCAATTTACGCGACGGTGGGCGGACATGAAGCCATGGTATCCATGGTGGCGCTCGGCTGCGGCGTCGCGCTGCTGCCAGAAGTGGTGCTGGAAAATAGCCCGGAGCCGGTGCGCAATCGCGTAATGATTCTGGAGCGTAGCGACGAAAAAACCCCTTTTGAGCTGGGCGTCTGCGCGCCCAAAAAGCGACTGCATGAACCGCTGATTAATGCGTTCTGGGAAATCGTTCAAACAAAATAAGGAGATAACATGCGTTCAGGGACGTTGCTATTAACCATAGCCATGGTGTTATGTTGTACCGTCCAGGCAAAACCGAAGGGCATTACCGTGCTGGATATCAAACATCTGGCGCTTCAGCAATGCCTGGTGGCGAATTACAAAGCCCGAACGCCTGAAGGCGCGCGATCGGCCCCGTCGCAGGATGCGTCATTTATGATTGAGAGATACGCCCTGGATAATGCCGGCGTGTGGAAGGCATTTCAGACGTTCGTCGCCAAAGAGACGAAAGATTTTGATCGGCTAACGATGTCATTACACCCTGACCATGCTCAGACTGCCAATAACGTGCTGGCGCAATGCATGAACTTTTATGAATCGGACAAGCTGGATAAGTATGTACGTGGGACGGTGATGAAGTAACCCATCCTGCCATTTATATCATTCTGACAGATGACCGGAAGAGGCGGTTTCTTCCGGTCATCATAATAACTACCCCGCCAGGAAGAACCGGAACGCCGGGTTATGGGTTTCATCGTGGCAGTCGTAGCCCAGCTCATGCAGGCGGGTTTCAAAATCAGGCTCGTGATCGCCCAGTTCGAATGCCGCCAGCACGCGGCCATAATCGGTACCGTGACTGCGGTAGTGGAACAGTGAAATGTTCCAGTGGGTACCCAGCGTATGCAGGAACTTCAGCAGGGCGCCGGGCGATTCCGGGAACTCGAAGCTGAACAAACGTTCCTGCAGCGGCTGCGAAGGTCGCCCGCCGACCATGTAGCGTACGTGTAGCTTGGCCATTTCGTCGTCGGAGAGATCCACCACGCTGTAGCCCCCTTCATGCAGCAGATTGAGGATCTCTTTCCGCTCTTCCAGACCGCGACTCAGGCGCACACCGACAAAAATGCAGGCATTCTTTGCATCGGCGAAGCGGTAGTTAAACTCGGTCACCGACCGGCCACCCAGCAGCTGGCAGAACTTGAGGAAGCTGCCCTTCTCTTCAGGAATGGTTACCGCCAGCAGCGCTTCACGCTGTTCTCCCAGTTCGCAGCGTTCGGAAACGTAGCGCAGACCGTGGAAGTTGACGTTCGCACCGGAAAGCACGTGCGCCAGCCGTTCGCCGCGAATATTATGCTGAGCGATATATTTTTTCATTCCCGCCAGCGCCAGCGCGCCGGAAGGTTCTGCTACCGCACGCACGTCTTCAAACAGGTCTTTCATCGCCGCGCAGATGGCATCGCTATCAACGGTGACGATGTCGTCGAGATACTCCTGACAGAGACGGAAAGTCTCATCACCGATACGTTTAACCGCCACGCCTTCGGCAAACAGCCCCACGCGGGGTAAATCAACCGGATGGCCCGCATCCAGGGCGGCTTTCAGACAGGCAGAATCCTCAGCTTCAACCGCAATGACCTTAATCTGCGGCATGAGCTGTTTGATCAGCACCGCCACGCCCGCCGCGAGACCTCCGCCGCCAACCGGTACGAATACGCGGTCGATATGGGCATCCTGCTGCAGCAGCTCCAGCGCCAGCGTCCCCTGCCCGGCAATCACCATCGGATGGTCGAAAGGCGGTACCCAGGTGAATCCCTGCTGCTGCGCCAGTTCAATAGCTTTGGCTTTGGCTTCATCGAAGTTCGCGCCGTGCAGCAGCACTTCACCACCGAAGCCGCGCACCGCATCGACCTTGATATCCGCGGTGGCGGTTGGCATGACGATCAGCGCCTTCACGCCCAGGCGAGAGGCGGAGAAAGCCACGCCCTGCGCATGATTACCCGCCGAAGCGGTGATCACGCCGTGCGATTTTTGCTCTTCCGTCAGCCCGGCCATCATCGCGTACGCCCCGCGCAGCTTAAAGCTGTGCACCGGCTGACGATCTTCACGCTTCACCAGCACAACGTTATCGAGGCGCGACGAGAGCTTTTCCATTTTTTGCAGCGGCGTAATCTGCGCGGCTTCGTATACCGGCGCGCGCAGTACGGCTCTGAGGTATTCCGCCCCCTCAGGGGCGGCGGACAGGGGTTGCGACTCGGCCATCATTAACCCCCAAGTTTCGATTTATCGCGTACCGCGCCTTTGTCGGCGCTGGTTGCCAGGCTAGCGTAGGCGCGAAGGGCAAAGGAAACCTGACGCTCGCGATCTTTCGGCGTCCAGGCTTTATCACCGCGTGCTTCCTGAGCTTCACGGCGCGCCGCGATCTCAGCATCGCTCAGCTGCAGCTGAATACCGCGATTTGGGATATCAATGGCGATCATATCGCCATCTTCAATGATCGCGATATTGCCGCCGCTGGCGGCTTCCGGAGAAACGTGACCGATGGAGAGGCCTGAAGTGCCGCCGGAGAAACGACCGTCGGTAATCAGCGCGCAGGCTTTACCCAGCCCCATGGATTTCAGGAAGGTGGTCGGATAGAGCATTTCCTGCATCCCCGGTCCGCCTTTCGGACCTTCATAGCGAATAACTACCACATCACCCGCAACCACTTTACCGCCGAGGATGGCATCCACGGCCGCGTCCTGACTTTCGTATACCTTAGCCGGGCCGGTGAATTTCAGGATGCTATCGTCTACGCCGGCGGTTTTCACGATGCAGCCATTTTCGGCAAAGTTGCCGTACAAAACGGCCAGACCGCCGTCCTTGCTATAAGCGTGTTCCAGCGAGCGAATACAGCCTTCTGCGCGATCGTCATCCAGGCTGTCCCAGCGGCAATCCTGAGAGAAAGCCTGCGTCGTGCGGATACCCGCTGGCCCGGCGCGGAACATCTTTTTAACCGCTTCATCCTGCGTGACGGTGATATCGTACTGCTCCAGCGTCTGCGGCAGGGTCAAACCGAGCACGTTCTTCACATCGCGGTTCAGCAGTCCGGCACGATCCAGCTCGCCTAAAATACCCAATACGCCGCCCGCGCGGTGCACGTCTTCCATATGATATTTCTGCGTACTTGGCGCCACCTTACACAGCTGCGGTACTTTGCGTGAAAGCTTATCGATATCGCTCATGGTGAAGTCGATTTCTGCCTCCTGCGCTGCCGCCAGCAGATGCAGGACGGTATTGGTGGAACCGCCCATGGCGATATCCAGCGTCATGGCGTTTTCAAACGCCGCTTTGCTGGCGATATTACGCGGCAGCGCAGAAGCGTCGTCCTGCTCGTAGTAACGCTTAGTCAGCTCGACGATACGCGAACCCGCATTGAGGAACAGCTGTTTACGATCGGCGTGAGTCGCCAGCAGCGAGCCGTTACCTGGCTGCGACAGGCCCAGCGCTTCGGTCAGACAGTTCATGGAGTTGGCGGTGAACATCCCGGAACAGGAACCGCAGGTCGGGCAAGCGGAACGTTCAACCTGATTACTCTGATCGTCAGAGACTTTCGGGTCAGCGCCCTGAATCATCGCATCGACCAGGTCGAGTTTAATGATTTGATCGGACAGTTTGGTTTTCCCGGCTTCCATAGGGCCGCCGGAAACAAAAATTACCGGAATATTCAGGCGCAGAGACGCCATTAACATCCCGGGAGTGATTTTATCGCAGTTGGAGATACAGACCATCGCATCAGCACAGTGGGCGTTAACCATGTACTCCACCGAGTCAGCGATCAGTTCGCGGGATGGCAGTGAATAAAGCATACCCCCGTGCCCCATCGCGATCCCGTCATCCACCGCAATGGTGTTGAATTCTTTAGCGACGCCGCCAGCGGCTTCAATTTGCTCAGCAACCAGCTTGCCGAGATCGCGCAGGTGAACGTGCCCCGGCACGAACTGGGTGAAAGAGTTCACCACGGCGATAATCGGCTTACCGAAATCATCGTCGGTCATTCCAGTGGCGCGCCACAGCGCGCGGGCACCCGCCATATTACGGCCGTGAGTGGTTGTGGCGGAACGGTACTTAGGCATGCTTTAGTTACTCCCAGTGTCTGTTAAATGGGGCGTTGCGTGCCGCCCCATCTTTTTATACTTAGTTATTAACCTGATCCAACCAGCCCCATTTATCCTCGGTTTCACCGGTGAAGAGGCCAAAGAATGCTTGCTGAATGCGTTTGGTGACCGGGCCGCAGCGACCTTCGCCCACCTGAATACCATCAACGCTGCGCACCGGCGTAATCTCTGCAGCCGTGCCGGACATAAATACTTCATCGGCCAGATACAGCGACTCGCGAGACAATACCTGTTCGCGCACTTCCAGACCCAGCTCTTTCGCCAGTTTGATGATCGCGTCGCGGGTGATGCCCGGCAGCGCGGAGGAGGTGAACGGCGGGGTAAACAGCACGCCATCCTTCACTTCAAACAGGTTTTCACCGGCGCCTTCAGAGATATAGCCGTTCACGTCCAGCGCGATACCTTCCTGATAGCCATGACGACGCGCTTCGCTGCCGACCAGCAGCGAAGAGAGATAGTTACCGCCGGCTTTGGCCGCGGTCGGAATGGTGTTCGGCGCTGCGCGATTCCAGGAAGAAACCATCGCATCGATCCCCTGATCCAGAGCTTCGGCACCCAGGTAGGCGCCCCACGGGAACGCCGCGATGATCACGTCAGTGTTATAGCCCGGAGGCGGGTTGACGCCCATGCCCACGTCGCCGACAAAAACTAACGGGCGAATATAGGCGCTGGTCAGATTGTTTTTACGAATGACTTCACGGCAGGCTTCCATCAGCTCATCAACGCTTTGCGAAACCGGGAAACGATAAATTTTGGCTGAGTCATGCAGACGCTGCATATGTTCACGGTGACGGAACACAACCGGCCCCTTGTGAGAGTCGTAGCAACGGATGCCTTCAAATACGGAAGTCCCGTAGTGCAGCGCATGGGACATCACGTGAACTTTCGCCTCTCCCCACGGAACCATCTCGCCATTGAACCAAATGTAATCAGCTTTTTTCGTCGTCATTATTCTTCCTTTGCGCTCAGGCGCGAATTTGTTGTGATGTAGGTTGCTGGATCTCGACGCAGGCGACGTCCACCAGTTTGCTTAATTGACTAAACAGTAATTCGACGGGCCGCTGGCTGGCAACGGTCAGTTCGATATTAATATTCCGGGCATCGGCGGCGGTTTCCATATTCATCGCGCAAATCTGGAACCCGCGATGACGCACGACGCGCAGCACGCGTTCTAAGGTTTCTGGATTAAAGCGAGCCTGCAAGGCGACCTGATGTTGCATCATGATAATTTCTCCAGCATTTCTGCATTACTGGCACCGGGCGGCACCAACGGCCAGACGTTCTCAAGTTCGTCGATTGAGACATGAAGCAGGTAAGGCCCCTGGCTCGAAAGCATGGTGTCGAGTGCCGCTTCAACCTGGTCTTTACGGGTGATGTGTTGACCAGGAATGCCGAAGGCGCTGGCCAGAGTAAGAAAATCGGGATTATCGGTAAGGGTGGTTTCGCTATAACGTTCCTGGAAAAACAGCTGCTGCCATTGTCGAACCATTCCTAAACGCTGGTTATCCAGTAACACTATCTTCAGCGGCAACTGCTTGCGTTTTACGGTGCCCAGCTCCTGCACGTTCATCATGAAGGAGCCGTCACCGGAGATACAGATTACCGTATCATCAGGACGGGCCACCTGCGCGCCCACTGCTGCCGGCAGGCCAAAGCCCATGGTCCCTAATCCACTGGAAGTGATGAAATTCTCCGGACGCGTATAGGTCATATGCTGCGCTGACCACATCTGATGCTGGCCCACATCGGTGGTCACGACGCAATCTGCTGGTTTGCGCTCGGAAAGCTGCTTCAGCAGCAATGGAGCATAGATGGCCTCGCCCGGATGATCGTAGCGCCATGCGTGCTCGGCGCGCAGCTGAGCATTACGTTGACGCCAGGCATCGATGGACAGCGGCTGTTGCAACGCCGGCAGCATCACGTTCAAGTCGCCAGTCAGGCCAATATGCGCCTGACGGAGCTTGTTCAGTTCTGCCGGATCGATATCCATATGGATAACTTTGGCGTGCGGGGCGAACGTATTCAGCTTGCCGGTCACGCGATCGTCAAAGCGAGCGCCTACGGCAATCAACAGATCGCACTCCTGCACCGCCAGATTGGCCGCTTTAGTTCCATGCATCCCCAGCATGCCCAGATAGTATGGATAATCAGCTGCCACCACGCCCAGCCCTTTCAGGGTAGACGTTGCCGGCATCTGCGTGACGGCAAGAAATTCACGCAGCGCCGGTACCGCCTGCGCCATACCCACGCCGCCGCCAACGTAGAGCATCGGCTTCTGCGCCTGAGTCAACATCTGCAAAGCGTATTCGGTATTCGCATATGGGAAGTCAACGTCATCGGCTACCATGGAGAAATGCGGATCGAGATCGCCCTGAGCCAGCTGGATGTCTTTGGGGATATCGACCAGTACCGGGCCGGGGCGCCCTGAGTTTGCCACATGGAATGCTTCGGCAATGACGCGCGGCAGCTCTTCCAGCGACTGCACCAGAAAACTATGCTTAGTGCATGCCAGCGATAAACCGAGAACATCCACTTCCTGGAATGCATCAGTACCAATGAACGGAGCGGCAACCTGGCCGGTGATGGCAACGACGGGAACGGAGTCCAACAGCGCGTCGGCGAGGCCGGTGATCAGGTTGGTTGCGCCCGGTCCTGACGTCGCAATACATACGCCGGTTTTGCCAGTAGCCCGGGCATAGCCGATAGCCGCCATGGCTGCGCCTTGTTCATGCCGGCACAGTAAGTGTTCCACGCCGCCGTCATACAATGCATCGTAAACCGGCATAATTGCGCCACCCGGATAGCCAAAAACAGTATCGACACCCTGTGCTCGCAAAGCATGTACCACCCACCGCGCCCCATTCATAGTTACTTCCCCGTCGTAGATCGAGAGAAACAGAATTTTATGCTATCAACCATCATCTGCTCCTCTTTTCTGTTTTTAAGTTATAAAAAAACCCCCGGACCTTTCGGTGCGGGGGTCTTAGTTCGTTAAGGCTTGTTTTTTAAGCCTTTCCTCGTCCAAGTGCAGCCCCGCACGGTGGGATAATAATCACCACCACGCTAATCACGACCAGGCTAATCACTCGTAGAAGGGCTGTCATTTTCTGTTCTTTCTGGCTTCATGTTCGAAGGAATACCTAAAGAGGTACCACAGACATCGCGTTAAATACAAGATTTTTTTATGACCCTATTTCTTACCTTGCTAACCATTTACGAAAAAACAATTGTTTTTAATAGGAAAAACAGGAAATGAAAATATTTCAATTTGTGGCGAGCGCCACAGCTTTTTCTCGCATCGCTGGCTGATAACAATGTTTTGCGAGTCTGTATCCGCAACGAGTGCAAAGCGGCAATTCACGGAAAATTGGCTGGAAGCGAACGCCTGAAATTTAAAATTGCTGAATTACCCGACAAAAAATCCCCGACATAATGCCGGCTCTCAGGAGGTTTTATGTCACTCGCCATTGTTTACACCCGCGCCGCTCTTGGGATCGGCGCCCCCCTTATCACAGTTGAAGTTCATATCAGCAACGGACTCCCTGGCCTGACGATGGTAGGGTTGCCTGAAACAACGGTCAGAGAAGCGCGTGACCGGGTACGTAGTGCGATTATCAACAGCGGCTACGCCTGGCCGGCGAAAAAAATCACCATCAATCTGGCGCCAGCCGATTTACCAAAAGAAGGGGGAAGATATGATTTACCTATCGCTCTCGCGCTTCTGGTGGCCTCTGAGCAGCTAAATGCTCCCAGGCTAAATCAATACGAGTTTGTCGGCGAGCTGGCGCTTACAGGCGCTCTACGTGGCGTTCCTGGGGCTATATCCAGCGCGATGGAGGCGATAAGAGCGGGCAGAAAGATTATTGTCTCTCATGAGAATTCTCCTGAGGTGGGTTTAATTGGCGGCAGTGACTGTCTTATCGCCGCCCATCTTCAGGAGGTCTGCGCCTTTCTGGAGGGAAAAAACCCGCTAAATCATCCTATTCCGGAAGCGGAGACCTCAGATGAGTCTTCATTAGACTTGCGCGAGGTTATTGGTCAGCAGCAAGGAAAGCGAGCGCTGGAAATTATCGCTGCAGGCGGACATAACCTGCTGATGATAGGCCCACCCGGCACAGGGAAAACGATGCTTGCGAGTCGGCTGCCTGGGCTACTACCGCCGCTGAGTAACCAGGAAGCGCTGGAAAGCGCGGCAATACTTAGCCTGGTCAATTCCAGTTATGCGATGAAAAACTGGCGCCGCAGGCCATTTCGAGCTCCGCATCATAGCGCTTCCCTGGCTGCGATGGTGGGTGGCGGCTCTATTCCAACACCGGGAGAGATCTCTCTCGCTCATAATGGCGTGCTGTTCCTGGATGAGCTGCCCGAATTTGAACGCAGGGTTCTGGATGCATTAAGAGAACCGATTGAATCCGGGATAATCCATATCTCCCGCACGCGCGCGAAAATCGATTATCCCGCCCGCTTTCAGCTTATTGCAGCAATGAATCCCAGCCCCACGGGCCATTATCAGGGTCAGCATAATCGCGCATCTCCAGAACAGACGCTACGCTACCTGGCCCGTTTATCTGGCCCATTTCTTGACCGTTTCGATCTCTCACTGGAAATTCCTCTGCCGCCGCCGGGGGTGCTTAGCCGGGGAACAAACGAAGAAGAGAGCAGCGCCTGCGTACGCCAACGCGTTTTGGCTGCGCACGAAAGGCAACTGTCACGACAGAAAAAACTCAATGCAAATCTGGGGAATAATGAGATGAAAATCTGGTGCCAGCTTCATCAAGATGACGCAATCTGGCTGGAGCAGACGCTTACGCAACTGGGGCTCTCAATCCGGGCCTGGCAGCGCCTGCTTAAAGTTTCACGCACGATTGCCGATATTGAGAAGGTCGATCGTATTGAACGCCGTCATTTGCAGGAGGCTCTTGGCTATCGGGCAATAGACAGAATGTTGAGCCATCTGCAAAAAATGATGACGTAAAAAAAGGGCTTACGCCCTTTTTCTTAATCATCGCTTTCCGTGTAATCTTCCGTGCCTTCCACCTGCGGCTTGCCGCCGGAAAGAGTATGGAAACGCTTCGGACGCTTAATGCGCGCCATGTACTTGATCCAGACGCGTTCTGCTTCCGTTGCGGGCTCACGTTCACCACGGCAGACCGAAACAAACTGTTTTTCATCGTCGGTGACAGGCTCGCGTTTACCTAGTTCGAGTTCATTAAAGGCATAACCATGACGTTCCAGCAGTTGCGCCTCTTTGATGGTGAAATCTCCATGACGGGAAAACCCGCGCGGATAATTTTTATTGTCGAAAAAACGATTAGTTGTCGTAAAGCTTTCCGCCATCCTACACGCTCCTGATTCTTTGGCCGAGCTATTTATGGCGCGGAGTATTAGTTACGCTTGACAGAGCGTCAAACAAAACATTTAAATCATCACGACAAATAATTTTGCGGAGAAGAGTGTGGATACGGAATTGCTCAAGACTTTCCTCGAGGTGAGCAGAACTCGCCACTTTGGCCGAGCCGCAGAGGCGCTTTATCTGACGCAGTCAGCAGTTAGCTTTCGTATTCGTCAGCTGGAGAACCAGCTGGGGGTGAATCTTTTTACCCGCCATCGCAATAATATCCGCCTGACTTCAGCCGGAGAGAAACTGCTGCCTTATGCCGAAACCCTGATGAACACCTGGCAAGCTGCGCGCAAGGAGGTCGCAAATGCCTCCCGGCATAACGAATTTTCAATCGGAGCCAGCGCTTCACTATGGGAATGCCTGCTTAACGAGTGGTTAGGAAAGCTCTATACAGAGCCCTATAACCTACAATTTGAGGCGCGAATCGCGCAGAGGCAATCGTTGGTCAAACAGCTGCACGAACGTCAGCTTGATCTACTGATCACGACAGAATCGCCGAAGATGGATGAACTAAGCAGCCAGTTGCTGGGTAATTTTACCTTAGCGCTTTATTGCGCCTCGCCGGCTAAAAATACAAATGAATTGAATTATTTGCGCCTGGAATGGGGTCCTGACTTTCAACAAAATGAAGCGGGATTGATCGGAAATGATGATATTCCTCTCCTGACTACCAGTTCTGCCGAATTAGCGTATCAGCAGCTCAGCGCGCTTAACGGCTGCACGTGGTTACCTGTGCTCTGGGCGCAGGAAAAAAATAACCTGCATACTGTCACTGACAGCGTGACGCTTTCAAGGCCTCTATATGCGATTTGGCTACAGAACAGCGATAAGCAAGCGCAAATCCGTGAGATCCTGAAGCACAGCATATTAGAATAGGATGACTCCTCCAGGGACGGAGGATGAATAAAGGGAAATTTAAAGCAAAAAAAATCCTTTGCCTGAGCAAAGGATTATTATATGGCAGGGGCGGAGAGACTCGAACTCGCGACACCCGGTTTTGGAGACCGGTGCTCTACCAACTGAGCTACGCCCCTAAAGTTTCTTATCATTAAGCCTGCTTAATCAGCAGGCTTAATTTTTTTAATAAGTGGCGGAACGGACGGGACTCGAACCCGCGACCCCCTGCGTGACA